>JANNJB010000253.1:0-13144 GCA_031405615.1 Vicinamibacteria bacterium
GTGGACGCGGCCGGCCACGCGAAGCGTCGCGAACTCGCCGTTTGGCATCCGGACGGTCACGGCATCGCCAATGTCCGCCTTCGCGACCTGGAAAGCGTCGCGCTCGATGAGGAGTTCGCCCGGACCGGGGGGCCACGCTCCACTCTCGCGCACGAGGGTGCTGACCCGGATATCCGCGTAGTCCTTCACCACGAAGAGCATGAGCGTGCGCCACTGCGCGGGTCCGGCCTTGATCCGCCCGCTCACGACACGTCTCGCCTCGGCGATGGCGACGCCTCGGGTGGAGGTCGCTACCTTCAAGACGTCATCGTCGACCCGGTCCATACGCAACGTGGCGGAGGCGGGGTTGGTGGCGAGATAGCCATTGTTCAGCTCGCGGTCGAGGATCGCGAAGGTCGAAAGCACGGCGGAGAAAGCCGCGATTCCCAGGGCCATGGCGAGGGCCACCAGGATCGAGCGGGTGCGTTCCTGCCAGAAGTCGCGGACGACCTTGCGCCACGGTGTCGTCATTTCACAACCGTCCCGTCCGCGATGTGGACGGTTCGATCGACCACACTCGCGATCTCGCGTTCGTGGGTCGCGATCACCACCGTGGTCCCGGCACTCGCCATGCCCCGCAGAAGATCCAGCACGTCGCGCGCGGTCACCGAGTCGAGGTTGCCGGTGGGCTCATCGGCGAGGATCACCGGCGGTTCGTTCGCAAGGGCGCGGGCGATGGCGACACGCTGTTGCTGCCCCCCCGAGAGGGACGAAGGCAGTTTGTCCGCCTGATCCGCGACACCCACGCGCTCGAGCAGACGGATCGCCCGCCCGCGTCTTTCGGCAGGGGGAAACATCGAGGAGAAATCCATGGGAAGCATCACGTTCTCCGCGACGGTGAGGGTCGGAAGAAGCTGGAAGAACTGAAAGACCAGACCCACGTGACGGCCGCGCCACCGGGCAAGCTGGTTCTCGCTCATCCCCTCGATGGCGGCGCCCCCCACGTTCACAGAACCCCCGGTCGGACGATCGATCCCACCGACCATGTTGAGGAGGGTCGACTTCCCGCTTCCGGACTTGCCCACGATCGCGACGAACTCTCCCGAATCGATGGTGAGGTCGACGCCGCGCAGCGCGGCGAAGGCCCCGGCCGGCGTCTCGTAGGTCTTGTTGAGGCCCTGCAGTTGAATCAGCATCGGGCCACGCTAACGGGGGCGTTCTGAACCAGGCGTGAACGTGGCGTTCAGCCACGGTTCAGGTCGAGGTGGGCTATAACGCGATTGGAGAACCACCCTGAGAATCCTGGTCGTCGAAGACGAAGCGCTGCTCGCGAAGCAGCTCGTGACCGCGCTGGGAGAGGCGGGCTACGCCGTCGACTCCGCCGAGGACGGAGAGAAGGCCGACTTCATGGGTCAGACCGAAGGGTACGACGCGGTGGTTCTCGATCTCGGCCTGCCGAAGATCGACGGCCTCACTCTGCTTCGGCGGTGGCGCGAGCAGGGGCTTTCGGTCCCGGTGGTCGTTCTCACCGCACGGGGCGCGTGGCACGAGAAAGTGCAGGGCATCGACGGTGGGGCCGACGATTACGTCTCGAAGCCATTTCGAATGGAAGAACTGCTCGCGCGCCTGCGCGCGCTGATTCGCCGCTCGGGTGGCCTCGCGAGCCCGGCCCTGCGGTGCGGTTCGATTTCGCTCGACCCGAGGAGCGCCCGCGTCACGAGGGATGGCGTTGCGGTCAAGCTCACCGGGCACGAGTTCCGGGTGCTCTCGTACCTCATGCATCAACAGGGCCGCGTGGTGCCGCAGAGCGAACTCACCGAACACATCTACGCGCAGAATTTCGACCGCGACTCCAACACCGTCGAAGTCTTCATCGCACGGCTCCGGAGAAAGCTGGGGGCTTCGACCATCGGGACGGTCCGCGGCCTCGGTTACCGGATGGAGGACGCACCTTGAAGTCTCTGCGCGCCCGCCTTCTCGCGGGCTCCGTGCTCTGGACGATCGGTCTCATCGTCGTCACCAACGCCTTGACCCTGAGCCTGATCTTTCACCGGTTCGCGGGCCCGGTGGTGCACATCGGGGCGATGTCGATGCTGGCGGCAGGCCTTCTGATCGCGGGCCTCTCTCAACTTCGGAGCGTCCTCGCGCCTTTCCGGCAATTGCAGAGCCGGCTCGCGGCGGTCCGCGACGGTTCGAGTCCGCGGGTGGAGGGCGACTTCCCCACGGAGGTGGCGCCCGTCATCACGGATCTCAATGCCCTTCTCGATCATCGCGCTCAGCTCGTGCAAAGGGCGATCGCGAAGGCGGGCGACCTCGCGCACGGCCTCAAAACACCGCTCGCGGTTCTGGGCCAGGAGTCGGAACGATTGAGCGCCGCCGGTCAACACGAGGCCGCCGCGATCGTGGCGCAACAGGTCGAGAGAATGAGGCGGCAGATCGACTACCACCTCGCGCAGGCCCGCGCCACGGCCTCGGGCGCCACCCTTGGCGCCACCTGCCCGGTGGCGGCGTCGGCCGAGGGCCTGGCGCGAACGCTCACGCGCCTGTACATCGAGAAGAAGGTGGCGATCGATCTGGCGGTTTCGCCCTCGCTTTGCGTTCGTGTGCAGCGCGAGGATCTCGACGAGATGCTCGGAAATCTCCTCGACAACGCCTGCAAATGGGCTCGGTCCCGGATCCGGCTCGAATCCGTCGAAAAGGAAGGGCGCGTCACCGTGGTGGTCGACGACGACGGGCCGGGAATCCCGGCCGATTTGCGGGAGAAGGTCCTTAAGCGGGGTGTCCGCGCCGACGAGGCCGCTCCGGGCTCGGGTCTCGGACTTGCGATTGTGCGCGACCTGGCAGAACTGCACGGCGGCTCGATCGCGCTCGAGACGGGTTCCCTGGGCGGCCTTCGCGCTCGGTTGACATTGCCCTCGTGCGGGGTGGCGCAGCCCAACTAGGCTCAAGGGGCCTCGCGCTGCCGGACATTGCTGTTCCGGAAACGAACACCTGAGAGCGGTAATCCTCACGTTTCAGGAGGCACAGACCTTGCTGCGCCAATGAACGTGATCTCCCTGCCTCAGGACGTCAAAGTGGTTCTCCGCCGACTGCGGGCCGGGCGGGGAGCGAGCCTGCTCGTGATCATGACTCTCGGGCTGGTGCTCGGCGCCAATACGCTGACGTTCAGTTTCGTGAATGAGGTCGTTCTGAATCCTCTGCCCGCCATCACGGACAAAGAGGGCCTGGTCAACGTCCATCGGTGGCGGAACGAGAAGGACGGTCTTCTTTCTTTCTCCCATCCGGCTTACCTCGCACTCGCCGAGTCGGACCTGTTCGAGTCCGGTCTCGTCGCCTTCAACGGGCGGGGGCTCTCGCTCGAGAGGAAGTCGGGCCCCGAGTTCATTTTCGGGATGCTGACCTCGGAGAACTACTTCGAAGCCCTGGGCGTGCGGCCGCGTCTTGGGCGGACCTTCGTTGCCGAGGACAATCGCGCGGGAGCCGCGGGCGTCGTTGTGCTTTCCGACTCGATCTGGCGATCGCGTTTCGACGCTGATCCCGCGGTCGTGGGTTCAGCGGTTCGACTCAACGGTCGCCCCTTCACCATCATCGGCGTCGGCCCCGCCCGATTCGCCGGCCACTTCGTGGGCTTCGCCGCCGATCTCTGGGTCCCCCTCACGTGGGGACCCCTCATCAGCGGACAGGCCGGCCTGATGGAAAACCGCGGCACAGAATGGCTCGAGATCTTTGGAAGGCTGAAGCCGGGAGCTTCAACCACGGCCGAGGCCACGCTGACGCGCATCAACGAAAGCCTCCCGGGCATGGAGGTCCGCTCGCAAACCCCCGAACGCATTCTTGTCGAACCCCTCACCGGGATCGACCGCGATCTGCGCGCGCCGGTCGCGGCCTTTCTGGCGCTGGTCCAGGGCGCCACGGTGCTCGTGGCCTTGATCGCCCTGGTGAACGTCTCGAGCCTCCTCTTCGCGCGCAGCATGGAGCGCCGCCAGGAGACCGCCGTCCGTCTCGCCCTCGGCGCGTCGCGAAACCGGCTGCTCACACCCTTCGCGGTGGAGGCGCTGGTGCTCTGCGGCCTGGGAAGCCTGCTGGGCATGGCTATCGCCTTCGCGGGCTCCCGGCTGGCGCCGGGCTGGCTCCCCCCTTTCGCGATTCCCCTCCGCTTCGATCTCGCCCTCGACGGCCAAACGTTCGCTTTCTCCGCGGTAGTCGCCCTCGTCGGGACGCTGATCGCGACCCTCGGGCCGGGGCTCGCCGCGGCCCGGAGCCAGCCGTCGTTCGCGCTTCGCGAAGGGGGGGCGCAACGAACGACAAGATCAAAATGGCGAAAGAGTCTGGTTGTCGCTCAAGTCGCCTTCGCCACCATCGTCTTGATGAGCGGCTCTGTGCTGGCTCGGTTCCTGGCCAAGGCCGCGGTCGCCTCGCCGGGCTTCGACCTTGATCGGGTTCAAATCACGCGGCTCGATAGCTCCGTGCTCGGTGTGACTCCCGCGGAAGGCCGGGTTCTACAGAGTCGGGCCCTGGACGCGGTGAGAGCCCTGCCCGGGGTAGACAATGTCAGCGCCGCGCGCTTTGCCCCCTACAGCTTCGGAACCCCCAATCTGGACGCGCGTGATCCGGCAGCTGGACAGGCCGCGCCTTCGATCAACGCCGACTGGAACGCCGTCGCGCCAGGCTTCTTCGAAACTCTGGGCGTGGGAGTCTCACGGGGTCGAGTCTTCTCGGAATTCGACCGCGCCGACGCCCCGCGCGTCGTCGTCATCAACGAAAGTCTCGCGGCGCGCGTTTTTCCCAAAGGCGACGCGACCGGCCGCGCCATCGCTCTGGGACCGCAGGCGGAAATCGCCACCGTCGTCGGCGTCGTGAAGGACGTGGCCTTGCGAAGGCTCGGCGAAATCCCGCGACCCCAGGTCTACCGCCCACTCGAACAGTCACCTTCGCCGAGGGTCTCTCTCTTCGCCCGGACCTCGAACCCGGTCGCCCTGACCACGGCGATCAGGTCCGCGCTCGCGCGGGCCACTCCTGAGCTTCCATTGCTCGAGTCCTTCCCGCTGCGCGCTTTCGCCTCGTTCTCCCAGACCGGCGCGCGCCTTGGCAGCACGGCGGGACTGGCCCTTGGAGGTCTGGGTCTGATCCTCGCCGCGGTGGGCCTGTTTGGCCTCGTGGCCCAGGCCGTGGCTTCCCGCGTCCGGGAGATCGCGATCCGGATGGCGATGGGAGCGACCTCGGCCCGGATTCTCTCCTTGATTCTTGGCGAAGGGGGCGGACTTGGTGGCCTCGGCCTGGCCCTCGGTCTTCTGGGCGCCCTGGGGCTTTCCCCGCTGCTCCAGGCTCTCGTGCCCGATCTGATGGCCTTCGACCCGCTGGCTTTCCTGATTTCCGCCCTTGTCGTGACCGCGGTCACGGTGGCGGCGATCATCGGCCCGGCATGGCGCGCGTCCCGGATCACTCCTGCCGTGGCGCTTCGGTCCAACTAGTTTCGGAAGTGAGGAACAACATGAAACAACCTACTCGCGGCGGCCTTCTTTTGCTTCTCCTCGCCCTGATCGCTTCCCCATCCGACGCCGCAGACACTCTCACCGAGACGCTCTCCGCCGAAATCAGCCGCAATCGCGCGGTGCTCGACGCGCTGCCCTCTTCGCCCTTCGTGGACGACGAACGACCCCGGGTAAAGGGCCAGCTCGACGATGCTCTGGCATTTTTGAATGCGAACCGGGTCAACACCGCGATCGAAACCCTGTCGTCGGCCCTACCCGGGGTCTCGGCCCTCGCCCGGGCCGGCACGGGATGGGACGACACCGGCAAGGGCTCCGGAAAGGGCATCGAGGCTCTCGCGAAAGAGTGGGAGGACGCCGGCCGTGTGATCCGTCTGGATCGCGCGAAGTTCCCCGCGAAGAAGCCCGATGGCCAGTCCGCGTTCATCCGGGCCCAGGCGGAACAGTCGCTCGGTCAGATCGACGAACACTATGCGGTGGCGGTCGACTACGGTCGTTTCAGCGGAGTAACGTCGGGTGCTTACTACCTTGGTCGCGCCGAGGGTCACCTGGCACTCGCTCTCTTCCTCTCCCGACTGGCGACGACTTCGTCGAAAGGCCCGGCCGCGGTCACGTCGTTCGCCACCCCGATCGCCAGGGTCGAGAACGACATCGTCACCGCCTACGCACGCCCCGGCTCGACCGCGCAGCACACGAACTTCATCCTCGCCAACTCTTCCCTGAAGCTCGCGAAGGAGCTGGATCAGCGCGGCTCTCCTGGAGGAGCCCTCGTCACCATGCTCCGAAGCCTCTTCGCTCTCTCCCTCGCCACCATGCCGCCGGCCGGTCCGGAGATGGAAAAGCCGCTCGCCACGAAAGTGGACGAGTTCGAGAAACAGTTCGCCGCCTCGGATCGGGACGAGAGCATCGGCCTTGCCTTCGTGGAGAAAGCGCGCATAGCACTCGAGAGAAGCCATGCGGGAGGTGAGGCGGCCGATCGCGAGCGCCTTCGGGCCGCGGCGCTGATGGGCGCCGTGGTTCCCCGCTACATCGAGGTCACAAAAGGGTGCGAAAAATGATCGAACGTCGCGATGTCTTGAAGGCGATCGCCGGAACCGTCCTCGCCGGAACCGCCCGCGCGACGCCGGCGCGGCCGCTCGGTGCGGCCACACCAGGCAAGGTCCGCGTCACCCTCGTCCGCTGGCCCTACACGTGAAACCTCTCCGACCCGGCAAGTTTGCTGGCCAAGGCGGTCGTCCATTCGTTCGGTGAAAAAGCCGAGTTCGTCGAGGAAAACTTCTCGGCATCGGTCCTCGCGAAGAAGTTCGGCATCAAGTTCTATCCCGCGATCTTCGTCAACGAAGTCCTGATTGCGAAGCCCTCCGACTTCTTCGGCAACACTACCGGGCGCTACATCCCGTGGCGGGAGCCCAAGAACCAGGAGCGTTTCCGTTCCGACCTCACCCGCATGATCGAGATCGCCATGCGCGACGGCGCAGCGCTCGAGAAGGAACGGGTGGACCCCGAAGCCTCGGCGCCCTCGTCGATCGCTTCGCTCCCCGCCTTCGCTCTGACCGACCTCGGCGGGAAAGCCATCGATGAGAAATCCCTCCTCGGCAAAGTCAGCGTCGTCGAATTCTGGGCGGAATGGTGCCCGCCCTGCCGCTCAACCCTGGCCTGGCTGGGCGAAGCGCAGAAGAAGTACGGGGACAAGGTTCAAGTCCTCGGCATCGCCGTCGAATCCGAAGAGCCGAACATCCGGGCCATGGTCGACTCATTGAAGCTGCCCTATCCAAACGCCATGGGCTCCCCGGAGATCGCCATGAAGTTCGGAGACATCGTGAGCGTGCCGACCCTCTTTGTCTTCGATCGCAACGGAAAGACGGTGCGAGTGTTCTACGGCGCGCCCCCCGATCTACATGAACAGGTAGGGGCGGCCCTTGTGGCCGCCCTTGACGTCCCGCGCCATCGTTAAGGTCACCCACAAGGGGTTTCATCATCGTGTCGGGTAGTTGATCGTGCCGGTGAGTTCGTTGATGTCGTTCAGTTGGTGTCGATTCAGGTAATCGACGACGCCCGCTTCGATCTCGGTGTAGACGGTTGGCCGCGAGAAGTTCATCGTACCCACCTGAACCGCGCGGGCCCCCGCGATGAAGAACTCAAGAGCGTCGTTGGCGGACGCGATACCGCCGATGCCGATGATGGGTATCTTGACTGCGCGCGCGGCCTGCCAGGTCATCCGCACCGCGAGCGGCCGAATCGCGGGGCCGGAAAGCCCCCCAGTGCCGAAAGCGAGCTTCGGCTTGCGCGTCTCCACGTCTATCGCGAGGCCGAGGAAGGTGTTCACGCAGGAGATGGCGTCGGCCCCGGCCTCCTCGCACGCTCGCGCGAAAACCGTGATGTCGGTGACGTTGGGCGAGAGCTTGGGAATCACGGGCAGGCGGCTGGCCTTGCGAACCGCCGAGACCACCTCGTGGGTCATCACCGGGTCGGTGCCGAAAGCGATCCCGCCGGTCTTGACGTTGGGGCAGGAGATATTGACCTCGAGCGCGTGGACGCCTTCCGCATCGCTCGCGATTCGGGAAACCTCGGCATACTCTTCGACGGTCTCGCCGCAGACATTGACGATGACCGCGGTCTCGAAGGCGCGCAACTGCGGCAACACTTTCTCGACAAAGGCTCGAATGCCCACACCCTGGAGACCGATCGCGTTGAGCAATCCCGCCGGGGTTTCACAGATGCGGGGAACGTCGCACCCGTCTCGCGCGGCCATGTAGAGCCCCTTCGTCACGATGCCGCCGAGGGTCCTGAGGTCCACGACGTGCGCGATCTCGACCCCGTAGCCGCAGGTGCCCGACGCGGCGAGGAACGGGTTCTTGAGCTTCAGCGAGCCGATCTCAACGCCGAGCGAAGGAGAACTCGCCATGGTCAATGGGGCCACACCACGCGTCTTGAGTCGAAAACCGGGCCTTCGGTGCAGGCGGGTCGGTTCTTCGGTTTGGTCTCCCCCGGCTCCTGAATCTTCACCACGCAGCCAAGACAGGTCCCGACGCCGCACCCCATCCAGGGATCCAGGCTGACTTCACACGGAAGGCTCCGCGCCTCGGCGATCTTCGCCACCGCGAACATCATCGCCTCGGGACCGCAGGCATAGAGCCGCGCGGTTCCGCGGTCGCGATCGAGTGCGTTCAGCAAAGGAACCGTGACCCGGCCTTTCTCACCTCGCGAGCCGTCATCGGTGGACAGAGTGAGCGGGATCCCCCGCCGCTCGAGTTCGGCCACGAGCGGCAACTCGGCGGAGCTGCGACCTCCATAGAAGAGGTGAAAACCGGAGCCCGAGGCTTTGAGGCGGCGAGAGAACAGGGCGAACGGCGCCACCCCGTAGCCGCCGCCCACGAGCTGGACGGATTCCCCGGCCGGCGGCGCCGTGAAACCGTGACCCAGAGGACCGAGCACGCGCGCATTCTCACCTTCGCGCAGGTCGAAGACCGCCTTCGATCCCGGGCCCACCGCCTTCAGAAAGACCGTGAATTGTCCGGCTTCAGGATCGGTGTCCATGATCGAGAACGGCCGTCGCAGGATGAGATCGGTCTCCACCTCGGGCTGAATCATGGCGAACTGACCGGCCTCGGCCCCGGCGACCTCCCGGTGTTCGAAGGTGAGGAGGACGTACGCGCCGCCGAGCGATTCGCGCTTGAGCAGCCGGCTGACCCGATCGGCCGCCGCGGAGGCTGGCCGCGCGCTCACTCCGCTTCGTCCTTCCTGGCCTCGGTCATGGCTTCGATCCGCGACTCGAGTTCGCGAACGCGTTTGATCAGCTCGGGAAGCTGTTTGAGGCCGCCGCTGACCTTCAACCAGGTTCGTGCATCGTAGGCGGGGCTCCCCGCCATGCGGGACTTCGAGGGCACTTCGCCGTGAAGGCCGGACTGCGCGCTCGCGATGACGTCGTCGCCGAGCGTCACATGGTCAGCCACGCCTACCTGCCCGGCGAGGATGACCCGATCGCCGACTTTCGTACTCCCCGCGACACCCACCTGCGCGCAGATCACGCCGTCTTCTCCGATCGAAACGCTGTGTCCGATCTGCACGAGGTTATCGAGCTTCGTGCCGCGGCCGATCCGCGTCACTCCCATGGACGCCCGGTCGATCGCAGTGAGGGCGCCGATCTCGACGTCGTCCTCGATCTCGACAATGCCGACCTGAGGGATCTTGATGTATTTCCCGCCCGCGTCCTTCGCGAAACCAAAACCGTCGGCGCCGATCACCGCGTTGTTGTGAACGATGACCCGGCGGCCGATCCGGCAGCCTTCGCGAAGGGAGACGCCCGAATGCAGGACCGCATCGTCGCCCACCACGGCGTCCCGGTAGACGACGACATGGGGATGAAGAACCGCGCGTGCGCCAATCGAAGCGCCCTGCGCGACCGAAGCGAAGGCTCCGACGTGGGCGGTGTCGTCGACCCGGGCGGTGGGATGAACCGCCGCGGTCGGATGAACCCCGGGAAGCTCGGGGGGGGCGGGGTGGAGAATCGCCGCGGCCCGTGCGTAGGCGACGTAGGCATCCTTCACCACGAGCAGGGCCGCGAAAGCCGGGGCGCCGGTGTCTGGAGCCACGAGGGATGGATCGCTCAGGATCAGCACCGAAGCGCGGCAGGAAAGAAGCTGGGGCCGGTACTTCGCGTGGGAGAGAAAAGCGATCGATCCCGGCGTGGCGGATTCGAGGGGGGCGACGCGGTCCACCTCGACCGATGCGTCCCCACGCACCTCGCCCTCGAGGTGCTGCGCCAGTTCGCTCAGCCTCAAGGCTTCGCAGGCTGCGGCTGTGGAGCGACCGTGGCGGTCGAGGCTGCGGCGGTCTGAGCAGACTTCCCTGCGGCCACGGGTCCATTCAGGACGGCGCCCTCGCGGACCACGAGCTGCCCGGCGTCGATGGTGCCGGTCACTTTGCCCGTCTCGAGCACCACGACCTTGCGGGACGAGATCTTGCCGGAGAACGCTCCCCCTACTTCCACCAGTTCGGATCGAACCGTCGCGTCGATGTTCGCCGAGGGCGTGAGGACCAGGGTGCCGGTCAGCTGGATCTCGCCCTTGAAGGAACCTGCGATCGAGGCGTCCTTGCCGCTGATCTTCCCCTCTATCGACGTCTCGGCATCGATGAACGTCCGGCCAGGTTCTTGAGCCATGGAGCGGATCTTAACCGCTGGTCCCTTCGACACCCGTACGGACCCGCAACGGGCTCTTCACCCACGCCGACACCGTGCTTTGACATCAACGCGGGCAAAGAGCTTCAACCTGTTGAATCCACATCCGGATGCATGGATCCGACCTGCGATATTCGTCACATCCTGGTCTTAGCCCGGTCCGCGTGGTGTCACACCCACAAGTCAACATCCAGGCCACAGTTGGTGTGGAGGGCACGAAACATGATGGGCCTCACAAACAGAGGAAACCTGGCACGCTCCGTGCTCGTCTATCCGAGTGTAGCCGCACTCAAACTGGCCAAGTGAAAGGGGCCGATCGCGAATCATGACACTCGACAAGACCATCAAATACGCCGGACTCGCGATCGCAGGAGGCGCGATTGGGGCGGCGATCGGCATTCTGGTCGCCCCGGCCTCCGGCGCTGAAACCAGGCGGAAGATCTCCGATCGGATCGATGCCGAACGGAATGAGTTCCTGAAGAAGATGCGCCGCGATCCTCGCAGCGAAGACGGGTACCCCTATTCCGTGATTTCGGCCTGAACCAGACCCCTGGCCGTGACGACCCGGCGTGTTAAGCTCCGGGCTGAAGCCGGTCCGCGACCTTTAGTCTCATCGCAGACGAATCCCCGCGTGACGCGGGGATTTTCTTTTCAAGGTACTTGAGCTCCACAGCATGGCTAAATCCGGCGAGGCTGCCTCGCCCGTCATCTCCAAGATCGTAGACGCCGCCCGGGAAGTCGAGACCAGGATCAATGGTCTCAAGAAGCCCGAGATGAAATTCCCCCTGCGCAATCTCTCGAACGTCCGGTATTCGGCCAAGAAGGGCCACTTCGAGATGCTGGGCAAGAAGAAGGAGCGGACCCTTGCCGTCTCGACGGTCAAGAGCTTCGCCCAGACCATGCGCATGATCGCGCTGTCGAAGCGCATGATCGAAACCGACGAACGGGCCAGCAAACGCGACGCCTACTACCAGACCAAGGCCTGGGCCGAGGCGCGCTGCGATGAGCAGCCCGAGTCGGACGCGATCCTCGACGATATCGAGGGCCTTTTTGGAGTCAACAAGGAGCAGCTCTGCTTCACCCCGGACGAACACGGGGGGCTCGTGGCCGGGGAACTGGTCGTGGTCGATCGCGCGGAGATCGGGTCTGACGCCACCATCGACATCGACTGCACGAAGTTCGGCTCGGGGGCTTACGGAATCCCCTCGGACGTCGAACACCTCAAGTTCAAGACGAAGGCGAAATTCATACTCTGCATCGAAACCGGGGGCATCTTCGAACGGCTCAACCGACATCGCTTCTGGGAGAAGTCCGACTGCATCCTCGTCTCGATGGCCGGCGTGCCCACGCGGTCGGTTCGGCGTTTTGTGAGGCGTCTCGCCGACGACAAGAAGATCCCGGTCTATGTCTTTGTCGACTGCGACCCCTACGGGATCGCGAACATCTACCGCACCCTCAAGGTCGGATCCGGCAACAACGCCCACCTGAACGAGTTCTTCTGCGTGCCCCAGGCCAAGTTCCTGGGCGTCACGCCGCAGGACATCATCGACTACGACCTGCCGACCCATCCTCTCAAGGATGTCGACATCAAACGCGCCAAGGATGCGCTCAAGAACGATCCTTTCTTTCAACACTATCCCGAATGGGCAAAGGCGTTCGAACTCCTTCTCAAAATGGGCAAGCGCGCGGAGCAGCAGGCCTTCGCCGCCCATTCGCTGAACTACGTGATGGACACGTACCTGCCCGCGAAGCTCAAGAATCCGAAGTCCTTCCTACCCTGATCTTTCAGAAAAGGCTCGCCATGCCAAACAAGACAAAACCCAAAGCGACGAAGAAGCCTTCGGCCCACAAGTCCCAGTCGCGTCCCGTGAAGACGGCAAAATCCGCGAAGGCCGCGGCGCCCAAGGCCAAGGCTTCGGGGAAAAAAACGCCTCCTAGGGCCGCGAAGGCTGGGAAGCCCGCGAAGGCTGTGAAGCCCGCGAAACCGGTCAAGCCCGCGAAGCCGAGTGCGGCCGAGCGCGCCCTCGCGCGCGCCGCGGCCAAAGCGGCGGAGAAAGCCCAGAAAAAGCTGCTCAAGGCCGAGAAGGTCAGGATGCGCCTCGAGGAAAAGATCGCGGCCAAGGCCCTGGCCAAGGAAGCCCGTATGGCCCTCAAGCGGCAGATGCGCGAGGGCCTCGAGGCTCCGGCCACCGAGGTCCCCGGAACCAAGGGCAAAGGTCTCAACCTTCTCGTGGCTCCCAAGGGAAAGGGCAAGCCGGATAAACCCGGACGCAAAGTCAAGGCTCCCAAGCCAACGCGCGGGCCGCAGTTCGTGGCCGGCACCGTCTTCCTTCCCGACGGCTTCAAATCGCGCGAGGAGATCCAGTATCTCTTCCGCGGCGCCGTCGCCTGCGTCCGCGAATCCCTCGACGTGGCCGCGGGCGAAATCCGGGCGAAGTCTGAAAAGCTGCAGCCGAACCCGACCGAACGCGAACTGCTCGAACTTGCCCGCATCGCC
>JANNJB010000254.1:0-12583 GCA_031405615.1 Vicinamibacteria bacterium
GGGTGCGCGACGCGGACGAGACGGCCCGTCGGGAGCTGGCCTGGGAGCGGGCCCTTCATCGCATCGAGGTCCGCACCGGGCACCAGGCGGGCGCCTTGCGTCCGCGCGAGTTCCGGGAACATCTTGCCGAAGAGCTGGACCTCGAGACTTTCACACTGAGGCGCGCGGAGCCGGCGCTCCGGCAACGCGCCGCTCCCCGTCCTAAGACCGCAGTCAGAAAAGCCGGCTAGCAGCCCATGGTGAAAGTCCGCCGGCATTCGACGAACGCTGCATCCCGCCTGGACTTCTTCGCTCTGGAGCCCGAATATTCCCGATATTCGGGCCCTTCGGCTCATCGCCAGCCGGGCGCATCGCTCGTCTCGGTGCTGCGGCACACTTTCACCAAGGACTGCTAAGTGGAGAAAACCATGGCTCAACAGATGTTTGGCGACGTCCTCAAGAAGGGCGAAGAAATCTTCCAGAACGTCTCCGGAAAACTTCTCGAGAAACCCGCGGTCGCCAAGGCGCTCGAGGCGGCGATGGTGGGGAAGAGCAAGGTCGATGAAGGCGTCGCCGCGGCCTTGAAGCGGATGAACGTCCAGACCCGCAGCGAGTTCCGCGGCCTCAAGCACCGGGTCGAGGCCCTCGAAGGCCAGGTGGCTGAGCTTCGTGAAGCCCTCGAGGCGGTGAAGGCGGCGCAAACGAAGCAGGCCGCGCCGAAGGCTCGCGCCACCAAGGCTGCACCGAAGAAAGCCGCGAAGAAAGCGTAGGTCGGAGCATGGGCCGCATCGCGATCACCGGCGCCTCGTCCTTCCTGGGCGAGCGTTTCCTGCGTCGACTGATCTGCGACGGGCATGGCGACGACATCGTGGTGATCGACGTGGCCGAACCCTCGATCTCCTTTGGCTCTATCCACTTCCGGAAGATCGACCTCACCCAGCCCGCGGCCGATCAGGCCATGCTCGATCTCCTGAAGGCGGACGGCATCGAGACCCTCGTGCACATGGCCTTCTTCACGAGCCCAAGGCGCGACACCACCAACGCCCACGAACTCGAATCGATCGGGACCCTGGCCGTGCTGGCGGCAGCCGCTGCCGCCAACGTGAAGAACTTCGTCATGCGCTCGTTCACGTTCGTCTACGGCGCGCGGGCGGAGAACCCGGCCCTCATCCGCGAGGGAACGCCTCTGCCGCCCCGGGCGCCCCTTGGCTGGCTGCGCGACAAGGTGGAGGCAGAGGAGCACGCCGCATCGTTCGCGAAGCGTTATCCCGAGATGGCGGTGAGAGTCTTGAGGTTCGCGCCTCTCCTCGGGCCTTACGTGCGGACGTTCTACACGCGGATCCTGGATCGGCGGCTCGTTCCCACCCTCATGGGTTACGACCCGCTGCTCCAGCTTCTGCATCCCGATGACGCCGAAGAGGCGCTCGTGCGCGCGACGTTCTCGGACGCGCGGGGGGCTTTCAACATCACGCCCCGCGCCGTCCTGCCGCTCGCGACCGGGATCCATCTTTCCGGCAAGGTTCCAGCCCCGGTGCCGCACCTCGCGGCCTACCTCGCGGTCGACGCGCTCTACGGAGCGGGGATCGTCGAAGCGCCCTCGGGCTTCATCGACTACGTCCGCTACCCCTGCATCGCCGATGGCGGAAAGGCGAAGCGTGACCTCGGATTCGTGGCGAAGTACTCGAGCCGCGAGGCCCTGGACAGCTACATCGCGTACCGGCATCCCGCGGCCGAGCCGAGGGTGAGAGACGACGAGGGCGCGGCGGCGGTTGAAGACACGGCCACGGCGCAGGCGGAGGGCCCGAGATGAGCGCCACGCCAAAGGCGAAGGTTCTCCCGTTCGAGACCAGGGCCGACCGCGCCGCGCGTTCGCGCCGGGGCAAGTCGGCCGAGGCTCACGAGAAAGACAACCTCAGGAAGAAGATCGAGGAGCTTGAAGCGAAGCTGCGATCGGTCGAGTCGAGCACGCGGGTTCCCGAGGGGCTCGTCATCGAACTCACGCGCTTCTTCGCCCAGGGGATGGGCTCTCTTTCGTGGGACCGCGTGGCCCGCCTGCTCGCGGCCGGGCATTTCGCGTGGCATTCGGAAGAGACCGACGAATTTGGCTACGACCCGAAGTTCACCGAAACGATCCGGCCTTTCCTGGAGTTCATGTACACGGTCTGGTGGCGCGTCGAGACCACGGGAATCGAACGGGTGCCCGGTTCGGGCCCGACTCTCGTGGTCGCGAACCACTCCGGGGTCCTGCCCTGGGACGGCCCGATGATCAACGTGGCGTTGCGCCATGAACATCCGGCGCGCCGTCACTGCCGCATGCTCGCCCTCGACATGTTCGCCCTGCTCCCGTTCCTGGCGCCCCTGCTGTCGAGGAGCGGAGCGATCCGCGCGAACCCGGAGAATGCGATCCGCATCCTCGAACGCGGCGAACTGGTGGGCGTCTTCCCCGAGGGCGTCAAGGGCGTCGGCAAGCCCTTCAAAAACCGTTACAAGCTCGCCCGCTTCGGCCGTGGCGGCTTCGTGCGCATAGCGCTCAAGACCGGGGCGACCATCGTTCCCACCGCGGTGGTGGGCGCTGAAGAAATTCACCCCAATCTCGCGCAGGCGAACTTCATTGGCCGCCCGTTTGGCCTGCCCTATTTCCCGCTCACGCCCACCTTCCCCTGGCTCGGACTCTTCGGAACGATTCCCTTCCCGACGAAGTGGTCGATCGACTTCGGCGAACCGCTCGACCTGTCGCGGTATCCGAAGGAGGCCGCCGACGATCCCATCCTCGTGAACCGGCTTTCCGAGCAGGTCCGGCAACAGATCCAGACGATTATCGACGGTCGCCTCGCGCGGCGGCGTTCGATCTGGTTTGGCTAACGAGACGCGGAAAGCGAACGGTCGAGCACGTCGAGCGCGGCAGCGAGGGCCTGGGCGCTCTGCGCCTTGTGCTCCTCGGCGGGCCGTTCGGGCACGCGGTTGAACATCGGCGCGTGTTTGAAGTGAACCCCGTGTTTGGCCAGCGTCGTCGCGATGCGTCCCTTCTTGTCGCGCAGGGTTTCGAGCGCCGACATCCGGCCGTGGCGGGTCAGCGCCTTGCGCGCGCTGTAACGCATGATGTCGTAGCGGAACATCGTGAGGTCGTCGCGCGTGGGCTGGATGAGAAGAATGTCGACCTCGGGGTGCTCGGTCCGGTAGCGGTCCATCCCGTACTCGAAGCGCCCGTGGAGCAGGATGCGCAGGACCTGGCCGAGCACGGTGTCGACGCCGTGGCTCGATAGCGGCCCAAGCGAACTCTTCGAAGCGCCGTTCAGTATCGGCACCAGCGGATTGATGCAGATGATGAGATCGGCGCCATGCCGGATAGCGAGATTGATGTGGGCGGTCTTGGTGACGCCCCCGTCCACGTAGTCCTTGCCCTTCAAATGGACGGGCCGGTAGAGACCGGGCAGGGCGGTCGAAGCCTGAACCGCCTCGGAGATGGTGACGAAGCGGTGGGCCTTGTCTCCGAAGGCCACGGTCTCGCCGCGGTCCAGATCGACGGCGACGATACGGAGCGGAGTCTGGAGTTCGTCGAAACTGTTGGTCTTCGCGAAACGCTTGAAGAGATTCCGAAGGAATTCCTCGACCCCCGAGTTGTCCAGAAATCCCGGGGGGATGACCTCGAGGAACGGGAGAAGAACATCGTGGGGAGATGACGTGTCGCCGGAGAAAAGCGCCTTGGCGGCCTTGAAAGTGGCGCTGGGCAGGCGCAGCGCGCGGCGTGCGTACTCGGCGACGCCGAGCCGGAAGATGGCGGCCGCGGGAACCCCGAAGGGACTTGCCCCTCCGGTGGTGATCTCGCGGTAGATCTCGCCCGGCCCGAAGCCCGACGCGAGCAGGGACGCCACGAAGGCGCCGCCGCTCACGCCGACGTAGCAGTCGAGCCGCGTGAGATCGAGATCGAGTGTCTCGTCGAGCGCTTTGAGGCACCCGATCTCGTACAGAGCGCCGGTCACGCCTCCGCCCGCGCAGACAAGGGCGATCTTCGGTTTGCGGCGCCTGGGCTTAGGAGCCTTTGTCATCGAGGGAAGCCTATGCGAAACCGGGCTTCGCGAGGCTTACTTGCGCTTCAGGCTATCGATCTTGCGGGAAAGCTCCTCGACCCGCTTCGCGAGGAGATTGATCTCCGAACGGGTAGGGATGTTGAGGGAGGCGAGGGTCGTTTTGACCACGCCCTCAACACGCTTGCCGAGGCTCTTCCTCTCCTTTTCGACCCGGGTGCCGATGTCGGCCACGCGATGGGCGATGTCCTTGCGGATCGCCTTCGACTGCTTCGTGAGGTTCTTCTGGGTTTCGCTCGCGAAGGCCTGGGCGCGCTCGAGCGCCGGCTTGCCGCTTTCGATCAGCGCCTTGACCCGGGCTTCCGCGGTCCTGGGCGCTTCCTTGATGGCTTCGACCGCGTCGTGGGTGAACGTGGTCTTTTTCGCGGCCTTGTGGACCGGGGTCTTGGGGGTGGAACGCTTCTTGGTGGGGGGCATGGTTTAACTCCTTGTTTTGGGGGATGAAGATGGGACTCGGCTGCGGCGGGGAAAGACTTTCGAAGGGCCGTCCGTGAGTTCCGGTCTCGAGACGATGGTTTCGAGAGCCTTGAGTTCGCGGGCGAGCGAGGCGATGGTGGTGACGGCGCGACCCGGGCGCAGGGTCGCGGTCTCGGCGGCTTGAACGCCGCTGTGGATCGCGGCCTCCACTTCCTTGCGCAGGTTGAGAGCCTCCTCGATGCCGAGCCTCCCGCGGGCCACGAGACGGGTCGCGATGGCTTCGGCTTCCTTGCGGGCGCGGTCGGCCAGGACCTTCACCGGGGCCTTTGGCTCGGGCTGAGGCAGACGCGCGCCGCCCGCGAGCCGAAGGAGGGTTTCCATCAGGCCGGACGGGAGTGAGGATGCGCGGCGCTTCACCAGATCGACCAGGGCCTGGGCGAGGATGCGCGAGGTCGAGTCTTCTCCGCCCGGGTGCTCGAGAACCCGGACCGACTCGCCCGAGACCACCAGATCCACGATATCGGCGAGCGAGACGTAACGCTTCGCCGTGGGGTCGTAGAGCTTGCGGTTGGTGTGGCGGGTGATGACGCGGTTCATGGGGACGCGAACAACATAACGCGTCGCGTTATCTCATGTCAAGCGGAATAACGCAGCGCATCAACGCGGCCGCGGCGGCACCCTACCCCCGCAGTCCGAGACCCCCCGCGCCATGGGTTCCGGTTCGCTTCGAGCGGAAGTGGCCGAGGATGACTCCCACCACCATCGAGACGAGGAAGATCACGCCGGCGAGCGCGAGGGAACCGACAACGATCTCGCCCAGCGCGAGCTTGGGTCGTTCGAACTTCACCCAGGTGATGACCTCGGTGGGCTTCATGGAGGGCAGCGTGGTGGGCGGCCGAGTGGCCTGGGCGACGGCCGGCGAGGGTGTGACGCCGGGCGTGAGAGCCGTGGTGCTCGCGGGGGCCGGGCTCGGAACCGAAGGGCTTGCTGCCGTCAGGGGAGAGGCAGCCACGCCTTGAGGGGTCACGCGCCGAAGCTTAGCGGACCGGCTCGGTGGAGATGTCTCAGCGCTTCGAGCGGCCCTTGGCGGCGACTCGCGCTCCCGGCTTCGCTCCGAGTCTGGTGGCCTGCTCGCGATTCAACTGCCCGAGGTAGACGCGCACGCCGTCGAGCAGGGCTTCGGCGAGCTTCTCCTGATACTGCTCGGAACGCAGCCAGCGCTCTTCCTCGGGATTGGAGATGAAACCGACCTCGGTCAGGATGCTCGGCATGTTCGCGCCGATGAGCACGTAGAAGGGCGCGGTGTGCACACCGCGGTCGAGCACCCTGAAGTCGGGGGCGAGACCCTCGACGTTGTTCCGCTGGATGATGCCCGCGAAGTCGCGGCTCTCGTCGATCTTGCTGTTCGTGGTGATGGCCTTCACGAGGTTGTTCAGGTCCTTCATGGTGGCCTGGGAGATCGCGTTCTCCCGAGCCGCCAACTCCTCGGCCGCCGCATTTTTCGCGAAGCTCAGGTAGTAGGTCTCGAGACCTCGCCCGGTGCGGTTCCTCGCCGAGTTGATGTGAACGGAGAGGAACAGGTCGGCCCCGGAAGCGTTGGCGATGGCGGTGCGCTCTTCGAGCGGGATGAAGACGTCGCTGTCGCGGGTCAGCACCACATCCGCGCCCAGTTCGGTGCGCAGGAGCTTTTCGAGCTTGAGGACGATGGCGAGGGTCACGTCCTTCTCCTGGGTCCCGTCTCTGCCGATGGCCCCGGGATCGTGGCCGCCGTGACCCGCGTCAAGGGCGATCCGTCTCGCGCCGAGGCCGAGCTGGCGAGCGAGCGAGTAGCTGCCATCGCGGTTCCGTGCGGGGGCGCCGCTGGTCGTGTTCGCGTTCACCGGTGGGACCGCGGGCCGCGCGGTCGGGCTCGGGACCGGGATCGGCTCGGGAGTGGGCGGAGGCGTCGTCTCGACCCGAGGCGTGGCCCTCGGGGCCGGAGTGGGCGCGGCCGCGGGAATGGGTGTCGAGAGCGGGGCCGCAGGAGTCGGCGTGACCTCGGGAATCGCCACCGGGGGCGTCGCCTCCAGGACGACCGGAAGAGGCTGCGTTACCTCCACGTTCTCCATCGTCTCGGGGGGGACAGAGGAGGGCGTCGGGATAGGGTTGGGTGTGGACGAGGACATCGCGGTGGTGACGCCTCGCCTCGCCTCACCCTTGACGTCGATCACCAGCCTCTCGGGATCGGCGAGAAAGAAGACGTTGTGGCTCGACGCTTCGTCGAAGTCGATGACCACGCGGACCACGCCGTCGCGATTGACCCCGATCCGGATCTGTTTCAGGAAAGCGTTGCCGACCGGGAAGGTCTTGCCGATGAGGTTTGGATGCAGCCGGGTTCCGATCAGATCGACGAAGAGTCGTGGCGGGCTTTGCAGGCGGTCCTGCTTGATCTCCACCTTGCGGTCGAGATCGATGACCACGCGGGTCGAGGCTTCGCCGCTCCAGAAGCGGACGCCGAATACCTGGACGTGGCCACTCGATTTGACCTCGGTGCGTTCGAATTGCGTGCCGCCCCTGGGGAGAGGAGGGCTGGTGGACGGCGTGGGCGCGCTCGGGCGTTGTTCGGCCTTCGCGGTCTTGACGGCGCGGCTGAGGGCCTTCGCGTTAGCGCCGTCAGGGTAGGCCGCGAGGTACTTCTCCGCCGCATCCCGGGCGGCCGAGGTCTGCTTACGCTCGGTCAGGATCTGGTAGGTCGCGTAGAGCGCGGGCTCGCCCCGGCGGCTCCCCGGGTACTCGGACACGATGAGGCCGTAGGATTCGATGGCCTGGTCGGCGTACCTTCGACTCTTGAATAGGCGCGCCATCTCCCGCTGGATGTTGCCGGCGTTGAGGAGCGCGTCATCGCAGTAGGAGCTTCGCGGGTAGCGGCCGACCACGGCGCGGTAGGCGCTCGCGACCTTCTCCCACTCCGCGGCCTTTGCTTTGAGCCTCGCTGAACCGCGCAGCCGTGTCTCCGCGCTCTTCGCGGCAAGGTAGAGCGTCCGATCCGGCTTCGAAGGCGGCGGCGTGGGCTTGGCGCGGGCGGTCGCGGGTTTTGTCGAGCGTTTGGGCGCCGGCGTGGGCCTGGTCGCTTGAGCCTTCGCCTTGACGCCCGATGGGCGCTTCTGAGCGGCAAGGGCAAGCGGAGGGGTGAGGGCGGGGGACACCCAGAGAAAGGCGGCGAGAGCCGCCAAGAGGCGCAGGGAGGGGCTCACGTCTGCCTCGCGTCCACTTCGGCGAAATAGTTCTTGGGAACCAGTATCTCGCGGGGCCTCGCGCCATCGGCGGGGCCGATGATGCCGTCCTGCTCCATGAGGTCGATGAGGCGGCCGGCGCGCGAGAAGCCGATACGGAATCGGCGCTGCAGCATGCTGGTCGAAGCCTGGCCCTGCTCGACCACGAGGCGGACACACTCGTCGAAGAGGTCGTCGCGGTCTTCGCTGCGGGCCTTTTCCGCGGCCGAGGGCTCGGTCTTGCCGACCGTGGTGTCGTAAGTCGGCTCGCCGGTGGTGCGGAGGAACTCGGTGATGCGGCCGACTTCCTTCTCGGAGACGTAAGCGCCATGGACGCGCACGAGGCGCGAACTCTGGGGCGGGAGGAAGAGCATGTCGCCGCGTCCGAGGAGCTGCTCGGCCCCGCTCGCGTCGAGAATCGTGCGCGAGTCGACCCTTGCGGAAACGCGGAACGAGATGCGCGCGGGGAAGTTGGCCTTGATGAGGCCGGTGATGACGTCGACCGACGGTCGCTGGGTGGCGAGGATGAGGTGGATGCCCACCGCGCGCGCCATCTGGGCGAGGCGGGTGATCGACTCTTCGACTTCTTTAGACGCGGTCATCATGAGGTCGGCGAGTTCGTCGATGACGATCACGATGTAGTGAAGGGGCGTGAGGCCGGACTCGCCTTCACCCTCGGTCTTGATGATGTTGTTGAACTGCTCGATGTTTCGCACGCCCTCGGCGGCGAGGATGCGGGTGCGCTTGTCCATCTCGCCCACCGCCCACTTCAAGACGTTGGCCGCGAGTTTGGGCTCGGTGACGACGGGGGCGAGGAGGTGGGGGATGCCCTCGTAGACGCCCAGCTCGAGGCGCTTGGGGTCGATCATGATCAGCCGACATTCGTCCGGCGTGGTGTGGAAGAGCAGGCTGGCGATGATGCAGTTGAGACCGACGCTCTTGCCGGTGCCGGTGGCGCCCGCGATCAGAAGGTGGGGCATGGTCGCGAGATCGGCGATGTAGGTGTCGCCGGCGACGTTCTTGCCAAGGCCGATGAGAAGGCGGGCGGACGAGCGCTTCGCGAGGTCGGAATCGAGCACCGCGCGCAGGCCGATCATCTCGCGGTCCTCGTTCGGGATCTCTATCCCCACGGTGCCGCGGCCGCCCATGCGGTCGATGCGCACCGACTCCGCTTCAAGGGCCAGCGCGAGGTCGTCGGCGAGCGATACCACTTTCGCGTACTTGACGCCCGCGTCGGGCTTGAACTCGTAAGTCGTCACCACCGGCCCGGGATGGATTTCCACGATGGCGCCCGCCACGCCGAACTCCTTGCACTTGGCCTCGACCACACGCGCGCGATCGGTGAGCTTGGTGCGGTCGAAGCCGGAGATGGACACGGACGGATCGAGGAGGCTGAGCGGGGGGAGAGCGAAGCGTCCGCGTTTGACCGCGGAGCGCGCGTCTTGAACCTCGGGCGAAAGCGGCTCGCGCTTGCGACGGAGCGCCGCGCGCGATGGCGCTTCGGTGACCGGAGGCGCCGCGGGGACGGCGGGCCCTGCGCCGGTTTCGGAAATCATCGAGGTCTGAATGGGCGCCACCGATGAAGGCGCCAAGAGCGGAGCCATCACGGCTGGCGGAACGGGCGGGGGCGAGGTGGGGAAGACGTCGTCGATCTCATCGAACGGCGTCCTGGCCGACGTGGGAGCCGGCCGGAGATCGAGATCGGGGAGGGGCCGCGCGTAGGGCGAGGGGATACCCTGGCCGCTCATCGTCTGGCTGCCGCGGATCGGGTACGCCGCCGGGTCTGGCGGCTCGTGGCCCAAGTCCAGGCTGTCGCGGTCGAAGGTCAGGCCCGGGTGAGACGGAGGGGCCGCGGAAATGGAATCGGGGCCCTTTGCTTCTTCGTGAAGCGGCAGGTCGATGAAACGCGCCTCGGCGGGATCGATCACGGGCAGATCGCCCACCTCGGCCTCATCGCCTTCCTGCGTCCGGGCCGCGTGTTTGCGGATGACCTGGCGGCGCAGATGCTCCTTGCGTCGGGTTTCGCGCCAGTGTTCGATGGCGACCCTTATCCCGGCGATACGCGCGGAGATCCATGCGGTCAGGGCGGTGAGGAACGCGGAGAAGGAGAACTGCGTGGTCAGGATGATCCCGGCGAAAAGCGAAAGGCCGAGGAGCACCACCGCGCCGAAGCGGCCGACGCGCACGGTCAGGAACGCGGCGAGGCTCTCGCCGATAGCGCCCCCCGCGCGAATCGGCTCGCCGGAGAAAGGCACGGTCTTGAGGGCGATGAAAGCGAAGGCGGCGAGTGAGAGCAGCAGGGCTACAAGACCCACGCTCTTCGTCACCGCGGCGTCGAGTTCCTCGCGCCACAAAAGTCGCCAGCCCGCGATCAGCAGGCCGAGGGGAAGCACGAAGGCGGCGATACCGAAGGCCTGGCCCACGAACAACTCGGAGATGAAAGCGCCGTAGCGTCCGATCCAGTTGTGCGGCTCGCCCATGGCGCCCGTGCTGAACCAGGGCGTGGGATCGCGCGGATCGTACGTGGCGAAGGAGAGCAGCAGCATCAGGGCGAAGCCCAATAGGCACGCGCCCTTGAGTTCGGGCCAGAGGGTTCGAGATGTGCTGGCCACGGCGGTCACACCTCCACCATGACCGGCGCCACGATGGGCCGGAGCTGGAAGCGACGACGGAGCAGGCGGGACACGTCGGTTTCGACGGTCGCCCGCAGCGAGTCGGCCGATTCGCCCGCCGGCCACTCGCGGACCGTGGCGTTCACGGTGTCGCGGATTTCCGCGGTGATGGTTCCTTCACCCTGGCCGTTTAGAAACCCACGTGTAACGAGTTCGCACGGGCGCGCCCACCGGCCGTTCGACGCGGAGAGATAGACGATCGGGCTCACGATCCCCGCGGTTGCGAGACGGTGGCGCTCGTGGAGAAGATCCTCGGAGAGATCGCCCGAGAGGCCAACGCCGATGCAGCGTTTCGGAAGGGCGATCCGGTCCTCGACGCGCGAGGAGGTTTCGCCTACCCGCAAGACCTCGCCGTTTTCGATCATGTGAACGCGCACATCGCCATCGAGGGCGGTTTCGACCAGACGGGCGTGGGCGGCGAGCATCTTCAACTCGCCATGCAGGGGTATGAAGACGCGCGGCTTCACGAGTCTCACGAGTTCGCTCAACTCGTCCTGGGCCGCGTGCCCCGAGACATGGACGTGAGCGCAGCCGCCGTGGATCACGCGCGCGCCTTTTCGGATGAGCCTCCCCATCAGGCGCGACACGATCCGGTCGCGGCCGGGAATCACGCGGGAGGAGAAGAGAACGAGATCGCCCGCCTCGATCTTCACCAGGGGATGGTCGCCTGCGGCCATGCGCGCGAGGGCCGAACGCGGCTCGGCCTGAGAGCCCGCGGCGAAGAAGAGCAACTGGTTCGAGGGCGTTGAGCCGGTCACCGCGTCTTCGAGGTTCAACACCTCCGCGTCGATGGTGAGATGGCCGAGGTCGCGCGCGAGGGTCGCGTTGTCCATGATGCGCCGGCCCGCGAACGCGACCTTGCGGCCCTGCTTCCCGCCTACCCGCGCGATGCGTTCGATGCGAGGGATCGAGGAGGAGAAACAGGTCGCGATGACGCGCCCCGACGCTTCGTCGAATGCAGCTTCGATCCCGGGGATGATGTCGTCTTCGTGACCGGTGACGCCTGGCGTTTCGGCGCCGGTCGAGTCGCCGAGCATCACGTCGACGCCGCGGCGGCCCCACTCCGCGAAAGGCGCGAGGTTCGTCTGCTCCGCCACTGGCGCGGTCTTCGCGAGTTTGAAGTCGCCGGTGTGAAGGATGACGAGGCCCTGGCACTCGATGACGAACGCGACCGAACCGGGGGTTGAGTGAGCGACGGGAAGCGTGTGAACACGGAACGGACCGGCCTCGACCGGCGTGCCCTGAACCAGCGTCCGGAGGTCCGCGTCGATGCCTGCCTCAGTGAGTCCGCGTTGGGCGAGACCGAGCGTGAAGGGGGTTCCATACACCGGAGCCTTCGACCACTGAAGCGCCTGGGCGAGCGAGCCGATGTGGTCCTCGTGTCCGTGGGTCAGAAGAATCGCGCGCATGAGACCCTGGCCGAGCCGCGCGTAATCGGGCACCATCCGCTCGACACCGTTGTCCCACTCGGGGAACATCTGGCCCGCGTCGATGAGCAGGCGATCCTCACCCGTCTGGAGAAGGAGCGAGTTCATGCCGAACTCGCCCAGTCCCCCGATCGGCGTGATTCGGAGATCGCTATTCAAGATTGCTTTGGGTGAGGTCAACGGCTGCCGGCAAGACTTCGGCCAGCCGGGCGAATTCGGCTACCGTAAGTGTTTCAGCCCTACGGACTTCCGAGATCCCGACAGACTTAAAGTAATGCTTGAGGTCAGGATACCTAAGTCTAAGGTTATTTTCAATCGTCCGCCGCCGCCGGGTGAAGGACAGGCGAACCAGAGCCTCGAGGGCCGGAAGATCCTTGACCGCGTGCCGCGGTTCGGCCAGAAATCGGCAGCGAATGACCGCCGAATCGACCTTCGGCGGAGGAGAGAAGTCGCCCGGTTTGAGCCTCTGGACGATCGAGACATCCGCCCACAGGGCGTACATGACGGAGAGAATCCCGTACGCCTTGGAGCCAGGGGGCGAGGCGACCCGCTCGGCGACCTCTTTCTGCAGCATCAGATGGGCGTCGGTGAAGTGATCTCGGTGTTCGAGAAACCGCCGAAGAAGCGGGCTGGAAATGGCATACGGCAAGTTTCCTGCGAGCCTTGAACCCTTCGGAACAAGCGCCCGATAGTCCGTTTCCAGGGCATCGCCGCGAATGATCGTCACATTCGACGGGACCTGTCCCTTGAGT
>JANNJB010000255.1:0-2512 GCA_031405615.1 Vicinamibacteria bacterium
ACCCCGGTCGACGGCCACCGCGGATCAGGAGCACCGTCTCGTGGCCCGCGTCGAGAAGAGCCGAGACCACATTGCGCCCGAGAAACCCAGCGCCGCCGGTGACCAGGACCTTCACGAGTGCCGGGCCTCCCGCTCCTGCCCTTGTGCAACCGCGGTCCGCCAGTCGGCGAGGAGATCGGCGAGCGCTCCGCGAAGGTTGCCCGAAGGAGCAAAGCCCGTCGCTTCCCTCAAACGGCCGGGATCGCCGATGAGGACCGGAAGATCCGAAGGCCGGAGGCGCCCCGGGTCCACGTGCACGTCGACCTTGATCGTGGAAAGTGCGATGAGCGCATTGAGGATCTCACGCATGGCCACGCCTTTGCCGGAGCAGACGTTGTAGGTCGCCCCGCTCACGCCCTTCTCGAGAAGGAGCAGGTAGGCGTGAATCACCTCCCGCACGTCGGAGAAGTCGCGGATGGCATCGAGGTTCCCGACCTGAATGACCGCGGGGGCTCGTTCCAGTTCGATCTCCGCGATCTGCCGGGCGAACGAGCTTTCCGCGAACACCGCACCGCGTCGTTTTCCGGTGTGAGGGAACGTCCGCGTTCGAACGATCTCCACGGTGCCGCGACGCGCGAACTCGGCGCACAAAGCGCCCTGGGCCACGCGGCTCACCGCGTAGGGAGAAAGGGGGGCGAGAGGTCGATCCTCGCGCAGGGGAACGTCCTCGGGACGGACGTCGCCGTATTCGTCGGCCGAGCCCACGACCAGAATGCGGCGGACCGAGGCCTTTTCCGCGGCGAAGAGCAGATGCTGAGTGCCGAGCACATTCGCGAGAAGAGTGCCGCCTGGATTCCGGTATGACTCATGCACGCTGCTCTGACCGGCGAGGTGGATGATCTGATCGGGTTTCGCTTCCGCGACCGCGTCCTTGAGGCCGCCCGCGTCAAGAAGGTCCGCCTCGACCCCGGCCACGAAACCATGGGGCAGGACCCGGGTGACGCTCGTGGGCCGCTGCAGGCCGACGAGCTGGAGGTCGTCACGGCCCGCGCAGATCTCGCCGAGGTGCGAGGCCACAAAACCCGCCGCGCCGGTGACGAGGACGCGCGAGCGCCTATTTTCGGCCGGCATTGTTCTGATTCGCGGGATTGTCACCGAGGAAGTTGCCGATCGATCCGATGCCGCCGAGTTCGATCTGGAACGTGGTCTTGTTCTCCTTGCGATACCGCGTGTTGTAGCTCACCCGCTCCACCGCGAAGCCGCAGCACTGGATCGAGTATTTGAGACGCGCGGTGGACTGGAGCAGGAGCTTTTGCAGGACATCGTAGGTGCCCGAACCTTCGACGGTGAGGCGGTTCGGCCAGAGCACGAACTTCCCGCTCCCCCGGAGTGTGTCGAAAGGCGGGGTGCGCGCGGCCTCCGACTCGGCGAGTTGGACCCAGCGGCTCCAGCCCGCCTGCAGAGTCACCCGCGGCTGATTGACGCGCGCGGAAACCGAAAGGCTCGTGAACTGCTTGTAGCTCGGGTTGTATTCGGTCGAATAGGTGAGGGAGGAAGAGAGGGTCGGGCGGATCGAGAGGTTCGACTGAATGGGCGAGTAGTGTGAAGGAATGCCGCCGGGTCCACGGGCGAAGATGGCCGAGTTGTAGTTCGGGTCGAACCGGCCCTGGTTGTCGCCGATGTCGACGTAGTAGGTCTGGGAGATGCGCCAGCTCAGGAACTCGTGGGTCACGGGTTTGCCCGCGGGCCCGTCGCGCTTCGCGTAGATCCGGTTCGTGACCCCATAGAGGAGCTGGTTGGTGCCGGTGTACCAGTCGCTGTAGTCGAAGGTCGGCAGCTGGTTGAACGTCTTCACCGCGGAACGGTAGGTGTAGACGAACTCCGGTTCGAACGTGTGTTTGAACTTGTCGGAGTAGAAGTCCCCGGGCAGGCGGAAGATCCTGAAGAGTTTGGGTCCGCGAACATCAACCGAGCCTTCGAAGAAACGACGGTCCAGAGCGGGGCCGTTCAGTTCGTTGTCTTCGTCGAGCGAGGCCCCGTAACGCGTGTATCGAACGAGCGCCTTGGGCGTCACCTGGAGGAACGGCACCGAGAGGGAGCGGGTGAGGTTGGGCGCCACGTCGATGCGCGAGTATTCCTGAAGAACCAGCGGGTCGTTCGGTCCCGCGCTGCCCTGGGCGAGGCGTTCCGCAGTCACATCGTAACCGTAGGCGATGCCGGTGCGCCCGATCTTCCTTGGGGACTGGGACAGCCTCAACTGCGGCAGGTGGCGGCGTCGCTGCACGGAATCGTCGTAGAAGAAGACGTCGTTCGTGTCCGCTTCGAGCCGCAGATAGGCCGGGCCGATCGAGCCCTGAAGGCCGACCGAGCCCGAACGGGTCCGCGTGGAGGAATAGTCGATCGAGTCCTGGAGATCCTGCCTCGACTGGAGGTCCGAGTAGAAGTTCGCCGAGAGAGTCGCCTTGAATCGGCGAGGCAGCGCCTGCGATGCGGACCAGTCGAGGTCGTAGGCGTATCCGTCCACACCGGTCTG
>JANNJB010000256.1:0-3139 GCA_031405615.1 Vicinamibacteria bacterium
CCTGCTTCGTTTGCGCCGCCTTCACCGCCTCGAGGGCTTCACGAAGCTCAGCCACCTGGCCTTCGAGGGCCTCGACCCGGAGCTTGAGGCCGCGGAACTCGCTGCGGGTCTGGACGTTCATCCGCTTCAAGGCCGCGGCGACGCCTTCATCGACCTTGCTCTTCCCCACCATCGCGGCTTCGAACGCCTTCGCCACCGCGGGTTTCTCGAGCAGTTTTCCGGAGACGTTCTGGAAGATCTCTTCGCCCTTCTTGAGGACGTCGCCAAACATCTGTTGAGCCATGGTCTTCTCCACTCTTAACCCGCTTTTCTGACTGCGGTCTTAGGACGGGGAGCGGCGCGCTGCCGGAGGGCCGGCTCCGCCCGTCTCAGTGTGAACGTCTCGAGGTCCAGCTCTTCGGCCAGATGTTCCCGGAACTCGCGCGGACGCAGCGCGCCCGCCTGGTGCCCGGTGCGGACCTCGATGCGATGAAGGGCTCGCTCCCAGGCCAGCTCCCGACGGGCCGTCTCGTCCGCGTCGCGCACCCGACCGTAGTGCTGGACGAAGCGATTGTGCCGGCACAACATCCGGAATGCGTTCTCGGTGTCGGGGCGTCGGATGGGCAGGCCAAGCAGGCGGACGTCGTTCCCCACCGAATGAATCGGCTGGCCCCATTCCGCGTAGCCGCCGAAGATCGCGCCCAGCTTTTCGAGCGCGTTCGCGAGCTTGTCCTCGCCGAGGCGCGTGAGAACGCTCTTGACGATCGGCAGGGTGACATTGCGGTAGATCGTCGGATCCGAGAGCCGCACGTTCACGCCAAGCTCCTCGCGCACCGTCCGTACGACATCGTCGGAACGGATCCGGTTGTCGGTAGCGAGGTGAATGCGCGTGCCGATGGCCTCGGGCACGGTGAGGCTCGCGAGAATCCCCTGAACCACGCGGTCGACCGGCACGAAGTTCAACTCCGCGGTCGGGTCGCCGGGGAACTGGCCGCCCGCCCACTGCAGCAGCATCTGGCGCGGCTTCCCCGCGATGTCGGACTCCAGCTTGTCCGCGATCTCCTTGGCCCGTCCGAACGCGTTCACCGGGGCATTCACAACCTTGGTGTCGCCGCGGTTGTTCCCGGTCTCGGAGTGACCGATGACGATCGAGGGCAGGAGCTGGGCGACGCGCAGGCCCTTCTCGATCAGGTGGCGGTCGGTTTCGATCGACGCCATCGCCTTCGTCAGCTCATAGAAGTTGTTGTAGAAGTGCCGCGGGAAGACGAGAGCCTCTTCCTGGGCCATGGCGTTGCGCTTCCGGCCGTGGATGTAGGAGGTCTCGATCGCGATGTGCTCGACGAAGGGCCCGCCCCGGCGGTTTTGCAGAGACAAAGAGAAGCCGAGGGCATTGATCGATCCGAGGACGTTGGACCGAAACGAGGCTTCGTAGGGATCGTCGAAGGACACCGAGGCCGCGCAGTGGATGACGTGGGTGATGCTCTTCGCGAGCACCTCGTGGTCGCGAGCAGACAGGCCGAAATCCGGCTCCTCGATGTCGCCCTGGACGAAATCGAACTTGCCCATCGCGGCTTCGTCGATGGCGAGGCGCCGGAGCAGCAGGGCCCCGCGTTCGGCGGCGTCGATCACGCGGAGGACCTCGCCGGTCTTGCGGTCCGTGATCTTCTCCGACCGGACAATCGAGGTGATCCTCGCGATCCGCGGATCCGTCGCGGCCTGGAAGAGAATCTCCTTGCCGACGAAGCCCGTGGCGCCGGTGAGGAGGACGTGAAGTCTCGCGTCGGAGCCGCGGGCCGCGAGCTTCTTCGCGGCGTCCTTGCGGGCTTTAACCAGACGCCGCTCGATGACCGCGGGCGAAAGGTGTTTGGGTTCGCGAAAACGATACGAGTAGTCGCGCGAGACCACGCCCAGGAAGTCCTTGGCTTTCTTCTCGAAACTTCGGCCGCCCACGAAAAGGCTGGCGAACTCGGCGCCTCGGCCCGCAATCTCGTTGATGGCCTTGAGACCACGCTCCACCGCGCGTTCGCGGCCGGTGGTGCGGATGAACCCCGACGCGATCACCTGCGCCGCCACCTCGATCGGGTTCTGGTCGCGATGCGCGTGGACGAGGAGGTCGTCAGGGTCGATCCGGCCCGCGATTTCGCGGCCGGGCGTGCGGTTCACCTTCTCGATGTATAGATTCGGCGAGAGATCGAGTTCCTTTGTCTGCGACCGCGGCATGCCGTGAAGTCTAGCCCTTGCCGGCCTCCGCCCTGCACAGGGCCCTGGGCTACCGTTGCGGTATGAAACGTCGCGCCTTTGTTCTCCTCGTCGTGCTTTCAGGGCTGGCCTCGATCCGAGGGGCGCACGCCCAGACGCCCACCGCGCCGCCCCCGGAGTTCGGCGTGCTGTTGATGGCGCACGGAGGGACTCCGGAGTGGGACAAGGATGTCCTCGACGCAATGCAGCCTCTCAAGGGCCGATACCCGATCGAGGTCGCCTTCGGCATGGCGGACCCGGTCACGATCCAGGACGCCGCTCGCAGGCTCGAGGCGCAGGGCGTCAGGAAAATCGGTGTGGTTCGCCTCTTCATCTCCGGCGAGAGCTGGCTCGAGCGGACCGAGCAGATCCTCGGACTGCGGGCCGGGGCGCCCGAACGACCGAAAGACGCGGCGCCCGACCCACACGCGGGCCACGCCGGCCATCACAACATGGACCTGTGGCGGATCGACACGCGGGCCTCGTTCGCCCTCACGCGTCAGGGACTGGCCGAGGCGGACGGCATGGGAGAAATCCTCGCCGCGCGAGCGGGGGCTTTGAGCCGCAACCCGCGCACCGAAGATGTCATGATCCTTGGCCACGGTCCGGGCGATGACGCGGAGAACGCGAGATGGTTAGCGGCCATTGACGCCCGCGCGGACATCGTGCGCCGATCGCGCCCGTTCCGCCGGGTCGCGGTGATGACCTTGCGTGAGGACTGGCCCGAGAAACGTCCGGAAGCCGAGAAGAAGATCCGGGGCTTCGTGGAGACAGCGAAGGCCGAAGGCGGCGTCGCGATCGTGATTCCCTTCCGCCTGCAGGGATTCGGTCCCTATGCCGAAGTGCTCGAGGGCTTGAACTACGTCTCCGACGGGCATGGCCTGATTCCCCACCCCAACGTGACCCGATGGATCGAGGATCA
>JANNJB010000257.1:0-2159 GCA_031405615.1 Vicinamibacteria bacterium
ACGACGAGTTCGGCGAGGGCGAGGGCGCCTTCGGGCAGACCGATGAAATGAACCGCCTGCTGCGCGGCCATGGCGAGGGTGAGGGCGTGCGGATCGGCGAGCCCGACATCCTCGGACGCGAAACGCACGAGCCGGCGCGCGATGTAGAGGGGATCCTCGCCGCCCTCGATCATGCGGGCGAGCCAGTAGAGCGAAGCATCGGCGTCGGAATTGCGGATGGACTTGTGAAGCGCGCTGATGAGATTGAAGTGCTCTTCCCCGCTCTTGTCGTAGAGCAGGGCCTTGCGGGAAAGCGCCTTCTGGGCGATCGCGAGATCGATCCGGCCCTTTCCCCTCGCGAGGGAAGCCGCGATTTCCAGAGCACCGAGCGCACGACGGGCATCGCCGTCGGTGACCTCAGCGAGGAACATCAGGGCGTTGTCGTCGATCTCTATGCCCAGATGGCCCAGACCACGATCCTTGTCGCTCAGGGCGCGACGCATGAGGTCGATGACCGCCTCGCCCTCGAGCGGCTTCACCACGAACACGCGGCAGCGGGAGAGCAGCGCGTTCACGATCTCGAACGATGGATTCTCCGTGGTCGCTCCAATGAGGACCACGTCGCCCGACTCGACCGCGGGCAGAAGGGCGTCCTGCTGTGACTTGTTGTAGCGGTGGATCTCGTCGATGAAGAGCACGGTCTTGCGACCCTGGGCGCGGCGCCGATGGGCGGCGCTCGCAAGCACCTCCCGAAGTTCCTTGACTCCGGTGAGGACCGCGGAGAGCGCTTCGAAGTGCGCCTTGGCGCTCGTTCGATTGCGGATGGCGTAGGCAAGGGTCGTCTTCCCCGAACCCGGCGGCCCCCACAGGATCATGGAGAAGAGTACGCCCCCTGAAAGGGCGTCGTGCAACGGCTCGCCCGGCCCGAGCAGCGATTCCTGGCCCAGGATCTGGTCGATCGACTCCGGCCGCATCCGCTCGGCGAGCGGCGCATCCTTTCCTTTCCCGCGATTGGCGCGCGCCCCACCGGGCGAGGGGGCGTCGGGCGCTTCCTCGAACAACGAGGAGGTACTCGGCTTCGCGGTCACTTCTTCCCGAAGTTCAGCCGATCGAGAACCACGCGTCCGTTGCTCACGATCAGGAGAGGATCCTGGAGCGTCCGCACATCTTCGAGCGGATTCTCCGCGACCGCGATGAGGTCGGCCTCAAAACCAGCCTCGATCGCTCCGATCGACCGCTCCATCTTGAAGAGAATGGCGGCGTTGCTGGTCGCGGCGCGGATGGCCTCGATCGGCGTCATGCCGAACTGCACGAAGTTCTCGATCTCGTGCGACACACGGGTGAGGCTGTTCGGGCCGTAGCTCGTGTCCGCGCCGGTTACGATGAGAACTCCCTTCTGGTGCGCCTTTCGCACGACGTCGGCGAGCCGCGGCAACATCGCCTGCCCGCGGAGGATGAGCGCCGGCTGGTCGTAATCGCCGCCGGGCTCGGCGAGATCGATGACCGTCGAGTAGGTCGGCACGAAGGCGATGCCCTTGAGCTTCATCATGTCGAGAGCCTCGTCGGTGAGGTACGTTCCATGTTCGATCGACGCGACGCCCGCTTTCACCGCGGCCGAAGCGCCCTCGGCGCCGTGGGCGTGGGCCTGAACGCGGACACCCTTGAGCGCCGCCTCCTCGACGATGGCCCGGATCTCCGCCTCGTTCCACATCTGCTTGCGCGGATCGGTGTCGGCGGTGCCCGCGCGTTCGGTGGCGTTGATCTTGATCCAGTCGACGCCGCGGGCGAGGTTCATGCGGACCACCCGACGGATGTCCGCGATGGTCCTGACGCCTCCCATCAGATCGGAGAGTGCGGGGTCCGAGATGAAGGCTTCCTCGGCCAGCCGATCGCGCACGTGATAGCCCGAAGCCAGGACGTCGGGCCCGGCGAGGCCGCCGGCCTTGACGAGATCGCGCAAGCCGACATCGATGAACAACGAAGCCCCCGAACTGCGGACCGTGGTGACGCCGGACTCGAGCGCGCGACGCGCCGCGGCAAAATTCGAGATGTGGGTGTGCGCATCCGAAAGACCGGGCACGAGAGTTCGTCCACCGACATCGATGGTCTTGATACCCGCAGCCGCGGGCGCGCCGGAGATGTTCTCGATCCGGCCGTCGCGCAGGACCACCGTCTGATTC
>JANNJB010000258.1:0-5818 GCA_031405615.1 Vicinamibacteria bacterium
CTCGCTCGGCGACGACCGCGCCCCGGTGCGCTACTTCGGGGCCCTTCAGGTCGCGTCCCTTCCCACTCTGGCCGATGCGCGCAAGGCCACGGCCGTCCTGCGGGAAATCGTGAAGACCTCGAAGGACGCGGACATCGTCGAGAGGGCGAAGCTTCAACTCCTGAAACTGGAACCGAAGAGCCTCGCTCAGGTTTCCCCGGCCCACCCGCATCCTACACCGCCCCCCCCGCGTTCTTCGGCCCGAGGCGCGGAGCCGAAGGATCCCCAGGGGGTGGCGCGGCTCCTGCGGATCAGGATCAGCAAGGGCGGCAAGCAGACCGTGGCCGTGACCGTGCCCTTCTCCCTCGCCGAGTTCGTGTTCGGCTCGCTTCCCGATGCCACCAAGAGGGGCCTCGAGCTCAAAGGGTATGACGCCGACGGTTTCTGGAAGCGTCTGCGCACCCTCAACATCCGCGAGATTGTGTCGATCGTGGGCGAAGATGGAGAGACGATAGAAATCTGGGTGGAGTGAATCGCAGGCGTCGCGGAAGGTAAGATCCGCGATGGCTTATGCACCCTGACCTAGAGACGTTGGTGGATCTCCACCATGCCGATGTGGAGTTGAGACGTTTCGACAGCGAACTCACGGCCCTCCCTCAAAAGAAAGCGGCGATCGAGGCCCAGATCCTCGCGGATCGCGCGGCCCTCGACGCGGCCAAGGGCGCTCTCGATGGCCTCGGCAAGGATCGAAAACGTCTCGAACTGGAAGTCCAGGATTACGAGGCCAAGCGGTCCAAGTACAAGGGCCAGCTCGGCGAGGTCAAGACGAACAAGGAATACACCGCCTTGCTCCACGAGATCGAGAACGTCGAGCGAGAGATCCGCTCCCGCGAGGATCTGATCCTCGAGGCCATGGAGAAGGTGGAAGGCGGCCAAGCGAAGGTGAAGAGCGAAGAGGCCTCGTTCAAGAGCGTCGAGTCCACCAGACGCGACGAGATCAAAGCAATCGAGTCGAAGATCCAGGAGTGCCAGAAGGCGCGTGCCGATGTCGCCGGGACCAGGGAGAAGAAGGTCACGGTGCTCAAACCGGACATGCTCGCGGAGTACTCGCGGATCCTGCAGCGCCGTGGCACCGCACTCGCCGAAGCCCGGGACGGCGCTTGCACCATGTGCCACGTGAAGCTGCGGCCCCAGGTCTTTGTGGACGTGAAACGAAACGACACCATCATCACGTGCTCCTCGTGCTCGCGGATCCTGTTCTTCAACGCGCCGCCTCCCCAAGGCGCCCTTGAAGCGCCTCTCCCTCATTAGGGTTCTCGCGTGAGTTCCACGCCGCCGGCTGAACTCGTGATCCACATCGATGGGGGCTCGAGGGGGAACCCCGGGCCCTCGGGTTTCGGCGTGCATGCGATCGACGCGAACGGCTCGGTGGTAGCGGAGCACTTCGGCTTTATCGGCACCGCCACCAACAACGTCGCTGAATATCAGGCCCTCGTTCACGCCTTCAAACTTGCTTCCGCCCGCGGGGCGCGCCGTCTCGAGATCCGTTCAGACTCCGAACTCGTGGTGAAGCAGATGAACGGCGTTTACAAGGTGAAGCATCCAGACATGCTGACGCTGTGGCGGCAGGCACAGACCCTGCGCCGCGGCTTCGAGGCGGCGGAGATCAAACACGTCCGCCGCGAGCAGAACAAAGACGCGGACGCGCTCGCCAACCGCGCCATGGATCTTAAGGAATCTCATCTCTCCGGTTAGAAATCTCGAACGATCATGACGAAGCTCAAGAGTTATCTGTGCGGCGAATGGCAGGAGGGCGAAGGCCAAGGCGAAGCGCTTCTGAATCCCGCGACGGAAGAAGTCCTCGCGTACGCCTCGTCCGATGGCCTTATCCGCCCCCTGGCCCTTGAGTTCGCCAAGAACGAAGGCGGCCCCGCCCTGCGTGCCCTGACGTTCAAGCAGCGGGGTGAACTCATTCAGAAGACCGCATCCCTGCTCCAGAAGAATCGCGACGAGCTGATCGGTCTGGCCATGACGAACGGAGGCAACACCCGTTCGGACGCCAAGTTTGATGTGGATGGCGCGATCGCGACGCTGCAGGCCTTCGCGGAAGTGGGAAACGCACTCGGCGACAAGCGCCTCCTCGTTGATGGCGAAGCGATTCAGCTCGGTCGGGCCCCGCGCCTGGTCGGACAGCACGTTCTGACCACCCGACACGGGGTCGCGGTGCATGTGAACGCTTTCAACTTTCCCGCCTGGGGTCTCGCCGAGAAAGCCGCTGTGGCCCTTCTCGCCGGGATGCCCGTGTTGACCAAACCCGCGACGAGTTCGGCGCTTGTGGCCCATCGTCTTTTCGAACTTCTGGTCGAGGCTCAAATCTGGCCGAAGGGCGCCCTATCTCTGCTCATGGGCCGGGCCGGCGACCTCGTCGATCACCTCGAAGGCCAGGATTGCCTCGCTTTCACCGGCGGGGCTTCCACCGCGACGATCCTGCGCCAGACCCCGGGTGTCATCTCTCGCGGCACGCGGATCAACGTCGAGGCGGATTCGCTCAACGCCGCCGTTCTCGGACCGGATGTCGAGATCGGCTCCGAGACCTGGGACTTCTTCTTGAAGGACGTCCTGCGCGACATGACCCAGAAGGCGGGCCAGAAGTGCACGGCCATCCGACGCATCCTGGTTCCCGAGGCGCTGAGCGAGCGATTCCGCGACGATCTTGCCGACCGGCTCGAGGCGGTGGTCGTGGGCAATCCCACGGCCCAAGGTGTCCGCATGGGACCCCTCGCCACCGCGGGACAAAAGGCCGCGGTCCTCGAGGGCATCTCGCTCCTCGCCCGCGACGGACGGCTCGTTCACTCGCGTCCCGGTCTCAAGCCCGAAGGCGCGCCCGAAGGACGGGGCTTCTTCGTTTCGCCGACACTCCTTGAAGTCGAACCCGGGGCCGAAGCGCCAGGCGTCCACTCCCATGAAGTCTTCGGCCCGGTGGCCACGATCGTTCCTTACGATGGAACCGCGGCCCAGGCCACGGAGACCATCGCGCGCGGTACCGGCGGCCTTGTGTCCTCGATCTACTCGGAAGACGTGCCGTTCATCTCCGAAGTCACACTCGGTCTCGCCCCGTTTCATGGCCGGCTGTTCCTCGGCAGCGCGAAGATCGCCGAGGCGTCACCGGGCCCCGGCACGGTTCTGCCTCAACTCGTCCACGGCGGGCCGGGCCGGGCTGGAAACGGCGAGGAGCTGGGTGGCGAGCGCGGCCTCGCTTTCTACATGCAGCGGACCGCGATCGAAGGGTCGAGGCCGGTGATCGAGCGCATCCTCAAGCAGGGAGGGCAATGACCGTGACCGACTTCTTCGTGAAAGACCTCGACGGCAAAGAGGTGTCGCTCGCCTCCATCTCAAAGAAGAAACCGACGCTGTTCATCTTCGTCCGCCACTTCGGCTGAATCTTCTGCCGCGAGCAGGCGGTGCAGGTGCACCGCGAACGGGAAGCCTTCGAGAAACTCGGCGCGCAAGCCGTGGTCATCGGTCACTCCAGCCTTCGCTACGCGAACGCGTTCGCGGAGGAGACGAAGATCGACCTGCCGGTTTATGTCGATGAGAAGCGCGTCGTCTACCAGGCTCTCGAGTTCAAGCGTCCGCTTCTATCCTTCCTGACCCCGAAGGTGTTCAAGCGAGCGGCGGAAGCGCGCAAGAATGGCTTCACCCAGCCCGGTGTCCACGGCGACGCGTTTCAACTGGGGGGCGTCATCCTCCAGATGCCGGATGGTTCGATGCCCTACAAGTACGCGAGCCAGTTCGCGGGCGACCATCCCAAGCTCGAGGACCTCAAGGAAGCCGTTCGGAAAGCCGTCGCCGGTTAGGCGAGGGGATCGACTTCGAGCGAACTCTTGGCGCGGCGGTCGCGGACGACTTCGCCGGTGGACTCGGTGGTGTAGCGGAAGACGTCGGTCTCGAGGGTCAAAACCGTCACCGGCTTCCGTTTGCCGCGCAGGTTCAGGATGCCCACCGACCTGAGCCCGAGCGATTCCGGAGTCCGGGCCCCGATCAGATTGCTGTCGAGGAGCGCCGATCCCGGCATCGCGCGGTGTTCGAGACGCGACGCGGTGTTGACGGTGTCGCCGAGCAGGGTCCGGTCCTGCTGATAGAAGGGTCCCACCGACGTGACGATGGTCGGGCCCCAGGCGACACCGAGGCGGATCTCGATGGGATCGATCTCATGCTCCCGAAGCTGCGCCGCGATCTTGGTGCGCGCATCGAGAATGTCCGTCACCGCGGCCACCGCGGCGAGGCCATCGGGGAAAAAACCCATGATGCCGTCGCCGATGTACTTGACGATTTCGCCGCCGTGCTGGTAGCAGATGGACGCGACCGCGGTGAAGTACGCGTTCAGCATGGCCACGATCTGCGGAGGTTTGAGCAGCTCCGACGCGTTGGTGAAGCCGCAGATGTCGACGAACATGACCGCGCGATCCACCACCTCTTCGATCCCGTCGGCGCCCGCGAGGCCCTCCTTGTCGATCTTGTCCCAGGTCGAGGGCGGGACATAGCGGCGCAGGACTCCTTGAATTCGCAGGTTCTCCTCGTGAATGTCCTGAAGCTGCGCGTAGGAGGCCTGGATCTCCGCGCTCTTCCGCGCCAGTTCGCGCTCGAAGTCGAGCCGCCGGATCAGGAGACCCATCTGATCGCTCAGGGTCAGGAACGCGGCCTCGTCCCCTGCCTCGATCGAATCCCGCATGTCGTCCTCGAGCACGAAGTAGCCGCGGAAATCCGGACCCGAGAACACCGGGATCGCGCAGGAGAAGCGCGGCGCATGGCCCAGGATGAAACTCTGCCGGGAAAGGTGCAGAGCTTCGCCAGGCCGCGCACTCGCCATCTGCAGTTCGAGCACGTCGCGCATCAGCCCGGGCGCTTTGGCTCCCTGGAAAGAAGGACAGGCCGCTTCGATCGACCACAGGCCCTCGCCATGCCTTTCGAGAAACGCGGAGAAGGCATACCCCGCCCGGGTCACCGCGGCCGCGGTCATCACCGACCGGGCCGCGCCGAGGTCGGCGCGTTCGAGGGCCAGGTGAACAACGTCGCGGACCATTTCGAGCCGCGAACGGAGCCGGGCCTCCGCGTCGTAGGAGTCGCGATTTTCGAGAACCGTGGCCACGTAACCCGACACCAGCGACAGCAGGTGCATGCTGTCCTCCGAAGGACGCTGAGCGTCATCGGGATCCTCGAAGAGGATGTATCCCCACAGCCGGTGGCTGGAACGGATCTCGACCAGACCGAAATCGCCGGGCTGCGGCGCCTCTTTGCGCGCCCGCGCCTCGGAATAGGGTGCGGTGGGAGGGGGCGCCTTCGAGCCGATCCGGGATCCGGGCACGAAGCTTGCGAGGTCGAGTTTGAAGCCGCGCTCGAACGTCTTGAGGAGTTCGGACACGGGCACGCGATCCGGCAGGTTGGAGGCTCCGTGAACCGCGGCGCGAAAGGCGAGGCGATTGTCGGACTCGGAGATGTAGATGGCGGATCGCCGGAAGGGTGTGATCTCGGAAACCGCGCGCGCGAAGCGGCTCAGGAGTTCCTTCGAATCCCCGCCCACCTTGAGGTTCCTTGAAACCTCGAGCAGCGCCATCGCGCGCCGGCGCATTCTCCGCCGCTCGCGTCCGAGGCGGGAGAGGCGAAGTGTGACCTCCTCGAGCCGCGTGAAGTCGATGGGCTTGGGCAGGACATCGTCGATCGCCTCGCGCACGAAGCCGCTCAGGGCGTCGATATCGAAAGCGCCCGAGACCACCAGGATGGGAACATCGAGGTCGGTTTCCCGCACGCCCTGGACGAAGTCGTGACCGTCGCCGTCCTC
>JANNJB010000259.1:0-2639 GCA_031405615.1 Vicinamibacteria bacterium
TGCCCCCTCCCGGGGCGCTTTTGTCTGGGGCTTTCGGGGGGGGTGGGTGTGCCGCGTTGGGCCAGGCGGGGCGCCCCCCTACACGGCGGCGAATGTCTGGTTTCTGGGCACGCGCAGCGTGCCCCTACACACTACCGATTCTTGTTGCGGTATTCGGGACTCTTGCGAATTTCGCGGGACACATCGGCCTCGGTCCAGCGCTCGCGCAACACCTTGTCGACGTAGACGCGGCTCGCCGCGTCCGGTTCGCGACCCAGCTCCGCGCGGTAGGCGCGGGCCACGAGTTCTTCGGCCTGCTGCTGCGGTGTCGCGGGCTGCCAGTTTGCCGGTTCCGCGCGGTTGATCCCCGTTCCATCCCGGCGAGCGGTGGTCATAGCGCTGTCGAGGCGAAGGGTCAGAAGAGTTCCCTCCGGGAGATCGACATCGTCCGTGCCGCGGCTCGCGAGAAGTCCGCCGCCCGCGCCCACGGCGGCGCCGATCAAAGCGCCCTTCTTGCCGTCGATCAGCCCGCCGATGACGCCGCCCAGGATCGCGCCGATGCCGGTGTTCCGGACCTTGTCGTTGCTGCCCGAGTTCGTATCCTGGACTGCGACCACCTGCGAGCGGATGGCCATGGGACGCCCGCCCTCAGGGGTCAGGCTGTCGAACTCGACTTTGAGCCAGCCGTCATTCTGGCCGCGATGCTTGGAACGCACTTCCTGGACGAACCCCGACACGGTGGCGCCCGCCGGAATGACGGTGCGACCGTTCATGCGGATCGCTTCGACCGTCGAAGCCGAGATGCGATCTTGAGGATTCGAGGAACGTGACGAAAGCTCCTGGTCGAGCATGACCTGGATTTCGGTTCCCGCCGGCACGACAACACCGCCGTTGACGCCCCGGCCGCTGCGCTGGCCCTGGCCCTGGCGCTGGCCCTGGCCCTGGCCCTGGCCCTGAGTGTTCTCGATGTCATCGCGAAGCGTCGCGATTTCACGGCGAAGACTCCTCACCTCCTCCGTCCCGACCCGTGCTTCGTGGCGGCCGTCGTTGTGGTGCCGCATCTGCTCGGCGAGCTCGGTGACGTTTCGCCCTATGACGTCCGCCCGCTTCTGGAACTCCTGCGAGCGTCGGTTGCGGCGTGGAGCGCTCGCCAGGATGTCGTCGAGCACATAGAGGTCGTTTTGGAGGGCCGCGAGGTCACGCGAGCTCGCGTAGTGCTCCTCGTAGCGAAAGCCGCCGCCGCCGGTCTGGGCGGCCGTGCTGTCGGCGCGCAGAGTGAGGAACCCGAGCGCCAGCATCAGGGAGGGGATCATGATCTTGTTCATAGCTGTTTCTTTCTTTGATTGAGGACACCCGCGCGCCTTGGGGAGTTGTGGTTCGCTTCGGCACGCGGAACGAAAATTGGCGGGCGGCCCACCTTGCGGAGTGGGAACCGCCCGCCACGGGCTGCTGACGAGAGCTACGGGCGCGGCATCGCCGCGTCCATCTGCTCGAGGGTACGAATTGTGGTCGCCCACTCCACGCGCGGGAACGCGTTGCCCTCGCGCATGGTGCGGTCGTACTGGCGGGCGTCGTCGAGCATCTGGGCGACCACAGAGCTCGTCTCGCGCACGTTGAGGGCGTCGCCAGTGCTGCTGCGGCTCAGGTCGGCCGCACGCTGTGCGAAGCGGCGAAGGTCGCCATAGGCGCGGTTACCGCGATCGTTGGAACGGGCCCCATTCTCGGCGACGGCCATGAGGCGGATGCTCTCGACGTTCAGGCTGTTCGCGAGCCGGCGGAAGTCGCGCAGGGCATTGCCGGTGACGTAGCCATCACGTGTCCAGGGAGTGTTGTTGCCGTAGCCATCGTAATGGCGGCCCTCGTTATACCGGGTCGTCTCATCGAACGGGGTGTATCGATGTTCGCGGTCCACGGGAAGCGAGATGTTTTCACCGCTCAGGGAGGGGTTCATCAGATTGAGGGTCGCGATCACCTCGGCCCAGTCCTGGTACGTCTCGCGGAAGGCGTTGGAGCCGCGGATCTGGTTGTTCACCTGTTTCGCGCGCTGATTGAGCGCGGTGACTTCATCGGCCACGTCCCAGGGCGAATCACCGTATTCCTCGAATCGTTCATGCAGCGAGCGCGCCTGGCGGGCGAAGTCGTTGATCACCCACAAGAAACGCTGCTTCATGCGCCCGGCGCGCTCCTGAGGCGTGTCCCCGGCTTCGCGGGCCGCGGTCGTAGCCGCCTCATCGAGGCGATGCGCGAGGGCGCGCATGGTGGTGAAGCGCTGCCCTTCGATGCGACGATCCCCACGCCCATACTGGCCTGAAGCCTGACTCGCGGCGGGAAGAGCCGAGCCTGCGACAAGCAGCGCGCCGAGGCCCGCTGCGGACAGCCATGACGTCTTGTTCTGGAGATTCACGGGGGTCTAATGGAGCAAGACCCAAGCCATGGCGCCGATCCATTGCGTTCAAGGAGTTAGCGGGAATTGACGCGGCGGGTCGTCGCTTCCGCTCTGACGATTTGTAGAAACCGCTCTCGAGGGCCGGCTCAGTTCGGGTCAGGGTTTGTATTCGTTGAGCCGGTTGTAGAGGGTCTTGAGGCTTATCTTCAGGACGTCGGCGGCCTTTTTCTTGTCTCCGTCGCAGTGTTCGAGCGTTGCGAGGATGAGGCGCCGC
>JANNJB010000260.1:0-3964 GCA_031405615.1 Vicinamibacteria bacterium
GGCCGCCTGCTTCTGCCCTTCAGGGTAGGGCGCACGATCTACCAGGCGGCCCTTCTCGATCGCGGGGTCACGCGCGGTGAGATCTACTTCCCCCGGCCCGCTCGCGGAGCCGCGGGTCCGCGTTCGGCCCTGCAGTTCCCGCTCGACGAGATGCTCTTTCAGCACCGCTGGGCAAGAGAAGGGCTACTCGAGATTCACAGCTGCGGCGTCTCGGATCGGGGAGGGGTTCTCCTTTTCGCGGGACATTCCGGAGCGGGGAAATCCACCCTCGCGAAGATCTGGCACGCCCAGGCGCCCACTTCGACGATCCTCTCGGATGACCGGGTTCTGCTGGACCCCCGTGCGCCTGGGGGCATCCCGGCTTTCGGCACGCCCTGGCACGGGACCGGCCGTTGTGGCACGCGTTCGAGCGGCAGGCTTCGCGCTATCTTCTTCCTCGAGCAGGCGGTGGTGACGGAAACCATCCCCCTTCACCCTGCCGAAGCCGCCGCCCGCCTCTTCACCCGGTCCTTCCCCCCGATCTGGGACCGGGAGGCGACGCAACGCGTCGTAAACGCCTGCGGCGACGTGGCCGAGCGCGTTCCCGCGTTCCTGCTGCGCTTTCGGAAGGACGGCAGCGCCATCGAAGCGGCAAGGCGAGCGACCCGGCCTTAGCACCCGGCGGCCCTCTCGATTTATCCTTGCCTGCCTTGGCTCAAGCTCCTGCCGCCCCCGTCGACCTCCAAAAGGTACCGAAACATTCCCCGCGCGTGGTCTCACGCATGGTCGCGGGGGAGCACATCCTCGTTCCCCTCGCGTCGAGGGGGGCGGAGATCGACTCGATCTTCAATCTGAACGAAACCGGCACGTTCATCTGGGAGCAGATGGACGGACGGCGAAGCGGTTCAGCGATCGCATCCCTTGTCGCCAAGGGCTTCGAGGTCAGCGCCGAACAGGCGGAAGCGGACTGCTCCTCGTTTCTGGCCCAGTTGCTCGAAGTCCGCGCCATTGAACTGACGGAAGCCCCATGAGCGACACCGAGAAGAAGGTCCCGGCGAAATCCGTGGCCCGCGAGTATCTCGAGATGCTCGTGGGTGCGGTGATCCTCGCCCTTTTCGTGCGCGCCTTCATCTTCCAGGCCTTCAAGATCCCGACCGGGTCCATGGAGCCGAATCTCCTCATCGGCGACCATCTCCTCGTCGACAAGCTGGTCTTTTCGCCCTCGCTCGGAAGTATCGAGGATTTCGTGTTCGCGAAGCGCGGTATCACGCGAGGCGACGTGCTCGTGTTCAAGTTCCCCGAGGACCCGACTCGCGATTTCATCAAGCGCGTCATTGCCCTCCCGGGCGAGACCTTCGAGATCCAGGACAAGCAGGTCCTGATCGACGGCAAGGCGATCACCGAGCCCTACGCGCATTTCAACGAGCCGCCGCTCAAGCGCACCGATCCCGACTATGGCCTCTACGGCGAGGACCTTCGCGACAACTTCGGGCCGCAGAAGGTCCCGGCCGATCAGCTCATGATGATGGGCGACAACCGGGACAACAGCCGGGACAGCCGCTTCTGGGGCACCCTGCCGATGTCCCAGGTCAAAGGCCGGGCGGTCGTGGTTTACTGGTCCTACGAAGCCTCCCGCGAGGAGTACACGCGCGGGGCCTCCTTCCAGTGGGTGAAGGACACGCTTTCGGCATTCGGGCGAACGCGCTGGTCGCGTTTTTTTCACGTGATCAGGTAGTCTCTTGGAGACCCTCGAGCAAGGAGCAACATCGATGAAAACAGACAATGGATTCAACTCATCCGAAAGGGGCGAAGGACAGATCGGCAGCATCATCATGCTGATCGTGTTCATCGCCCTCGCCGTCGCCGCCACCCAGATGGGACCGATCTACTGGGACAACTATCAGTTTGAGGATCGTCTGACCAGCATCGCGGGGAGCTTCCCTCCGAACAAGGAAGGCGATACCCGCGCCCTTGCTGCGACGAAGAAAGCCATCGAGGAAGCGGGCCTTCAGCAATATCTCGACATAGACGCGTGTTCCGTGACCTCCTCCGGCGGTATCGGCGGTCTCCGCACGGTCTCTTGCACCTACACCCGCGATTACAAGCTCTTCGGCTCGAAGAAGAGCGTGACCTTCGAGAACTCGGTTTCGCGGCCGATGTTCTAAACGCGTCCCTGAGGGTTTCGCGGACCCAGGGGTCCGCATCGCTTTCACGGACGAGGTCATAAGACACCGGCATTGGGCTCAAACACGGACATCACGGTGAAGGTCGGGATCTTCGGCGGGTCCGGCTATTCGGGCCGCGAACTTTCGACCTGGCTCCGCCGCCATCCGCGTGTTTCGGTCGAGTTCACGACCGGGTCGACCCAACCCCACATCCCGCACGAAGAGGGTCTGGCCCGCTCCGCCGACGTCTATTTTCTCTGTCTTCCCCACGTCACGTCCGCCGGCTACGTCCGGAAACTTCGGCAGGCCCGGTCGCAGGCTCTGATCATCGACCTCTCCGGTGATTTCCGGATGAAGAGCCCGGAGAACTACAAACGCTGGTACGAGCATGATCACGGCGCGCCGGAACTCCTGGCCGAGGCGGTCTTCGGCCTGACCGAGGTTTTCAGGAAAGAGATCGCGGCGGCACGGCTCATCTCGAATCCGGGCTGCTACGCGACCTCGGTCATGCTGCCTCTTCTGCCCCTCATCAAGGACGGGTTGATCGATCCCTCGGACATCATCGCGGATTCGAAGAGCGGCGCATCGGGCGCCGGCCGGTCGCTGCGGGAGGATCTCCTCTTCTGCGAGGTGGAGGGCAACTTCTCGATCTACTCCCAGGGCCGGAAACACCGGCACATCGGGGAGATCGAGGAAACGATCGAACGCGCCACCGGGACCCGCGCGACCCTCACGTTCTCACCGCATCTCCTGCCCGTCGAGCGTGGGATTCTGTCGACGATCTATGTCCGGACCACGCGCGCGGTCGCGGATCTGCGCTCGAGCCTCGAGACCTACTACGCGGGGGCGTCATTCGTTCGTGTGGCCGACCCGGCCCCGAAGCTCAAGGACGTGAACCACACCAATTTGTGCCTCATGTCCGTCCACGAAGGCGCCCCCGGTCGGGCCATCCTCGTTTCCGCCCTCGATAACCTGGTGAAGGGAGCGTCGGGCCAGGCCATTCAGAACATGAACGTGGCCCTGGGCTTCGATGAGACGGACGGGCTTCTCTGATGGCCCGACAAAGACGCGTCTACAAGCTGGGCGGCCCCGCGCTCGAAGATCCGAGTCTCCTCATCCCCCTGGCGAAGGAGGTCTCCACATTCGACGGGGAAGTGGCCCTGGTTCATGGCGGAGGCCGGCAGGTCGAACGCCTTTTGAAGCAGCTCGGCATCGAATCGAAGTTCATCGACGGCCGACGCGAGACCTCGGCCGCGGCCATGGAAGTTGTGGAGATGGTTCTGAGCGGCACGATGAACAAAGCCCTAACCGCCGGTCTGGTCGAGGCGGGCGTCCTCGCGGCCGGCATCTCCGGGCGCGACGGAGGATTGATCGGCGCGACCCTTGTTCCGGGCCTCGGCCAGGTGGGTTCGCCCGAAAAGGTGAACCCGGCGATTCTCGAGGCCCTCTGGGCGGCGAACTTCGTCCCCGTGATCTCCCCGGTATCGACAGGCCCCAAGGGCGAGGCCGTGAACGTCAACGCCGATGAAGCCGCGCAGTGGATCGCCCGCGCCATCCAGGCGGAGACGTTGGTCTTCCTCTCCGACGTCGACGGTGTGATCCTCGACGGCGCCCCCGTGACTCACCTCACCGAGGCCGCGATCGAGGCCCGCACCAAGGACGGCGCCATCCACGGCGGCATGGCCATGAAAGTGCGGATGGCGCTCGATGCCGCCCGCTCGGGCGCGCCGTCCTCAATTTCAAGCACGTTGGAGCGGGTGTAATCGATTGCCAGCCGGTCACGCACGCGGTCGGCAAAGAACGTAAAGCCGCCGCTGACC
>JANNJB010000261.1:0-2400 GCA_031405615.1 Vicinamibacteria bacterium
AACCTCAGGTTCCCCGACATCATCGGCCTTCAGGAGGTCGAGAATCTGAGCGCGCTTCAATCACTCGCCACCCGCATTTCGACGGACGCCATCGCGAACGCCCAGCCCGACCCGCTCTACGCGGCCTACCTGGTCGAAGGCAACGACGTCGGAGGCATCGATGTCGGTTATCTGGTGAAGACGGCGCCGGTCGTCGGCGTAACGCCTCGGGTCACTGTGAATAGCGTGGTCCAGGAGAATCCCAACGAGCAGTTCGTGAACCCGGACGCAAGCACCGAGGATCTTCACGACCGGCCGAATCTGCGGCTCAACGCCACGGTCAATTTCGCCGGCGGCCAGACCTTCAACATCACCCTCATCAACGTACATCTGCGCTCCCTCGGCTCGGTCTCCGCCACGACACCCGGGTCGAACGGCTGGGCGACCGCCGGCGAGCGCGTCCGGGCCAAGCGCCAGAAACAGGCGGAGTCACTCGCAAACCTGGTGCAGGCGCGCCAGACCGCCAACGCGGCCGAGCGCATTCTCGTCCTCGGAGACTACAACGCCTTCGAAGTGAACGACGGCTTCGGGCACTCCTTCAACGTCATTCGCGGCGCACCGGTTCCGGACAACGAGACCGCGGTTCCCGGTGACGGCGTCGACCTCGTGAACCCCGACCTCACCGATCTCGCCACCACCCTTCCCGCGGCCCAGCGGTATTCCTACACCTTCGACGGAAACGCCCAGACCCTCGACCACATGCTCGCGAACGCGCCCCTCGTCGCCGGAACCGTGCGGATGGAGCATCCGCGAATGAACGCCGATTTCGCCGAGGTGGACAGCGCGAATGCGGCGACCGCGCTGCGCATCTCTGATCACGACCCCGCGGTCGCCTTCATCGAAGCCTTCGCGCTCACCGCGCCCACGGTCACCAGTCCGACCAGTTCCTCGATCACGGGCACCAGCGCGACGCTCGGCGGCGACGTGACGTCGGACGGCAACTCCACGATCACCGAACGCGGCGTCGTGTACTCGGAGACCGCGGCCAACAACGATCCTGTGATCCTCGGGACCGGGGTCACCAAGGTGACGGTGAGCGGCACGATCGGGCTCTTCGCCGCAGGCGTCACCGGCCTCGCACCGACCACGAGCCACTCGTTCAAGGCCTACGCGATGAACGCCATCGGGACGAGCTACACGAGCGTCGCGACGTTCAGCACGACGTGTCCCACCATCACCCTGGGAAGCCTGCCGAACGGGAACGCGACCGTGTTGTACACGGGATCGGCCACGGCGTCGGGCGGGACCGGACCCTACACCTACGCGATCACGTCTGGAACGCTGCCCGGCGGGCTTTCCCTCACCGCGTCGGGAGCCGGAGCGGGGAATGTCGGCGGGACGCCGACAACCGCGGGAACATTCGCGTTCGACATCACCGCTACCGATACTTTCGGAGCCGGGACGTGCACGGGAGTGCAGAGCTACTCCGTTGTGATCGGCCCCGAGCCGGGTCGGGACTTTTACACGGTCACACCATGCCGCGTGCTCGATACGCGGAACGCGGTGGGACCGCTCGGAGGCCCCGCACTCGTGGCCCTCGCCGACCGGACATTCCTGATGGCGGGGACGTGCGGGATTCCCGCGGATGCGAAGGCGGTTTCGGTGAACCTCGCCGTGACCGGGCCGACGGTCGCGGGGAACCTCCGGCTCCACCCCGGCGGGACCTCGGTGCCGCTGGTGTCGTCGATCAACTTCAGGGCGGGTCAGACGCGATCGAACAACGCGGTGATTCCCCTGAGTGCCCTGGGCGAGCTTGCGGCGTATCTCGATCAGGTATCGGGAACCGCCCACCTCATCCTGGACGTGAACGGCTACTTCAAGTGATCCGTTCGTAGCCGACTCTGCCGTCCGATGAAATGACGCGCGCGTCCCTCGGTCGACTGCCCAGGGATGTTGATGGCCATCACTTCGGGTAAGCGGATCGCCGACTCGCTCGTGCGCGCCTGGCTTCTTGCCCTGGGAAGTTGCACGCGCGGCGAGCGCGGCGATCACCGTCGGGTCTCCGACCATCACGCCCTGGCGCAACGACGCGACTGCTGCGACGGCGGGGGCGCTTCTGCCCTCGACCTGATCAACGCATTCCTCGTCGCACCCGAGTACCGCGCGCGATTCCTGCCGTAGGGAGCGCGTGACCGGCCTCACGCACGGTCAGCGCTAAACTTCAAGGATGAGACGTCGGTTCTCACCCGGGCTCGGAGGTGGTATGCGCACACGCATCGCGATCGGAACGTTGGTGGCGCTCGGAGCGTTGGCGAACGCCAGCGTGGTCCGCGCACAGGCGGTTTCAGCGCCCGTCCTCAAGTGGCAGCGCGGCGGCTGCTTCGGGTCGTACTGCCAGACGGGCTGGTACGCCTCGCCGGC
>JANNJB010000262.1:0-9564 GCA_031405615.1 Vicinamibacteria bacterium
GCCGCATCGGAGTTGATTTGCTGAATCCACAAAGCCGCCAAAAGCAGCACAAGGATGGCGGCGAAGTTAAGCAGAGAGGCTCGCCGAAGGGAAGAGAGCCCCACGTCCGCGATCTCTCGCAGACGAACGCGGATGGTCGGCATGATCAGTTGACGGCGGCGGCCTTCTGTGCGGCGGCGATCACCCGTGCGATGCGTCCAGCGGGCGCCCCTTTGGTGACCAGGGACATCGGCTGGACGATCGGCCGGTCGGTCTTGAGCATGAAGACGCCGCGGAGGTCGTTCTTAGCGCCGGTGTGACCGAGTCCGCCCTTGAGTTGTCTCACCACGCCCGGAATGAGCGGGTCGTTCATGACGGACTTGGCGGTAGCCACGACCTTCTTCCCTCCGGTGACGCGGTCTTCGAGCACGGCGCGTTGACCGGAGCTGAACTGATTCGAAACAACCTCAACGGCAAGATCGGGACCGCCGACATCCTTCCAGTTCGTCACCACCCCGGTGAACAGATCGGATAGCAGGGCGATGGTCAGGCTCTTGACCGGATTCGATTCGTGCACGATGAAGACCAGTCGCGTTTCGGCCAGAGAGGAGACGAAGAACCCTTTGGGGTCGAACTGGGCGCGCTCCTGTTCGCTCAGGCGCGGAAGCAGTTCTTCGAGGGGCGCCGAGATCATGGCGATGTCGTTCTTGCCTGAGATCAGGTCCGATAGACCCTGACGCGATCCGTTCGAAATCACTTCGAGGGGCTCACCCGCGTCCTTGGAGATGCGTTCCTTGAGGGTCTGAAAGACGTTCGTGTAGACGGTGGTTGATCCGCTGATCCGAATCGGACCGGCCTGGTTTTGAGCAACGGCGTTCGCCGTGATGGAGGAAAGGAGGAGTGCTTGAAGGAGAAGTCGCTTTTTCATGGCGCCCCCAACCTATCGGGGATGGGTGACGCCAGCGTGACGCTCAGAAGCGGACAGCCCTACTTCAGCGACATCACCGCGGTTCGCACCTGAGAAGGAGGCGGAACGGTCGAGCCTTCCGGGCTTGCCCCGACTTCGGTCCAGGCGAAGACAACTTCGCCCCCGGAAAGTTCGAGCCTCGGAAAGCCCGCCGCGCGGGCGATGGATGCGGCCGCCACCTTGAACGCGGGCTTGAGCGCGCCGTCCGTCCCGAGAAAGGCAGCCTTGATCTCAGCACCTCCCTCACCCCGACCGAGCCAGCTCAAGAGCGAGATGCCCGAGGGCAGCATCGCGATGTCCACGCGTCCCGTGGGGAAAGTGGCGTCCACTTCGATCGGCGCCGAGAACGTGTCGCCACCATCGGTTGAGACCGCGGCCTTCACCCGGCCCTTCCCGCCGCCCATGGTGAACCAGGCGGACGAGACGACGTCGCCTCGCGAGGCGAGCGCGGGTCCGTTCACCGGGCACGCGTTGATCTTCCAGCCGTCCTTCGAGAAGTCCCGGGGCTCAGGCTTCAAAGCCTCGGGACGAACGAGAGAGATGTCGCGAAACTCGTTGTCCGAACGATCGCGATAGGCGGCGAGCAAACCTTTGGGGGTGTTGACCACCGCGGTCTGACAGCAGTCGCAGACCTTTGAGTCGAGCACAAACTCGCGGACCCGCGATCCGTCACTCAGGAACTCCGCGAAGCGCAGGGTCATGGCGCCGCCGCCCGCCCCATGATCGGCGGAGTCGTGACTCATGCCCTTGGTTTCGCGGCCGTCGAGCCAGACCACGGCAAGCCCCTTCTCGGTGGTTGCGAAAGAGACGAAGCCATGTTCGGCTTTCTTCCCGTCGGTGTTGACAAGGAAGGCCTCGCCCCAGGTCTTGCCGCCATCTTTGGAGATGCGGGCGTTGACGTTGTAGTCGTAGGTCCCCTCCCCACTTCGCGCGAGCCAATGAACCATCACCGCGCCATCGGCGAAAACCCCCAGCCCGGGGAAATCCGCCCAGTTCCGCCAGAAGGTCTTGCCTTCCTGAACCGTCGACGCCTCGCTCCAGACGCCGCCCTCCTTGCGATGGGCGAGGCGGAGACGATGGCCGGCGCCGTCCTTCAGTGTCTCGAGCCATGTCATGTAGACGCCGCCCTTGCCGTCCTCGGAAAGCTGAGGGAAGGCGGAGTTGTCCGAGGTCGGTGTGACGAGGGCCTGGATCTTCGCGGGGGTTTCCGTCGCGTAGGCGATGGCTTCACTCAGGAAGAGCGTGGAAACGACAAGGCCCAGGGAATGGAGCTTCTTCATCCCCCCATTCTGCCTTGTCACCGCCCGACGGCACGTCAGCCCCCGGCCGGATGCCAATGAAGTGCTGAGGCCTTCAGATTTGTGGGGCACCGTACGGACGAATAGCTGGTCCCTGGTTACCCTTGTTCTGTAATGCGAAAGAGGCTGGCGCAGTTCGTCGTGTGCGCCTTCTTAGGCCTCCCGAGCCTCAACTGCACAGGAGCACCCGTGGCGACCCCCAGCCCCGAAATCGACGCCGACCTCGGCGAATCTGTGTGGCCAGGCGAAGTCGCCGCAACCCGGTCCATTGCGGACCTGATCAGCAGGGCGATTGAAGAAACGTATCCGCCCGAAAAACGACCGGCGAGGCGGGACGCGCATCCCAAGGCGCATGGTTGTGTGCGCGCCCGATTCGCGGTGGACGCCGTTCTGCCGGAGAACCTGGCTCAAGGCGCTTTCGTTCCGGGGAAGACCTACGACGCCTGGATTCGCTTTTCGAACGGCAACTCGGATCCCGCCCGCGCCGACATCAAGGGCGATGCCCGCGGTATGGCCATCAAGTTGATGGGAGTGCCCGGGTTGAAGCTGCTTCCCGAAGAGAGCGCGGCCCAGACCCAGGACTTCATCATGATCAATCACCCGGTGTTCTTCATCGATGACCCTCAGGACTACCTGAAGCTGATCGAGCGAGGCGAAAGCTCGAACCCGCTGGTGAAAATGACCGCTCCGCTCGCCCTTGGCGTGAAAGGAGCGCTGATTGCGCGCGCCATTTCCAGGAAGCAGATTGGGAATCCGCTTTCCACCCGCTTCTGGTCGATGGTTCCCTATCGCCTCGGTGACGACGCAAACAAGCAAGCGATCAAATTCTCGGCGAGGCCGTGCACCGCCCCCACCACCGACCGCATTCCGGAAAACCCCGATGCGAACTACCTGCGAAAGGCCATGGTTGACACCCTGGCGGCGGGCGACGCCTGCTTCGACTTCCTGGTGCAGCCTCGTCTCTCCGCCGCGATGAAAGTCGAAGACTCAAAGACCGAGTGGAAAGAATCCGAAGCGCCCTTTATCAAAGTGGCCACGATCACGATTCCCAGTCAGACGTTCGATTCGCCGGAGCAGTTGGAGTTCTGCGAGAACCTCTCTTTCACCCCCTGGCATTCCCTGCCCGAGCACCGGCCCCTGGGCGGAGTCAATCGGGTGCGCCGGACCGTTTACGAACAGGTCAGCAAGGTGCGCCACGCCTTGAATCGTGCGCCGAGGGAAGAACCGACGGGCGCCGAAACCTCCCCTGTGCTGCAGGTGGCGCCCGCTTCGCACCGCGAACCTCAGCCACGCTGAGGCAACGCGGGCGTTATTGGAGGAATCGGTCTGTAAGAATCAGGCCTGGCGTGCGTCTTTGATAGTGAAAGAGAGCCCATCCATGAATCATCAGCACGCGCCCAGCCACAACGAAACCCATTCGAACCACGAACCTTCCACGGTCACCGACCCCGTCTGCGGCATGAAGATCGACCCGGCGAAGGCCGCGGGCACCGTACGCCACCGGGGTCGCGCGTTTCATTTCTGCTCAAAGAGCTGCCAGGCGAAGTTCGAGGCCGACCCGGAGCGCTACCTTCCGAAGGCCAAATCGCTGACCATGGCCGCAAGCTCCGAGCCGGAACGCAGCCTCGATCCCGTGTGCGGCATGACGGTCGACCCGAAGACCGCCGCCTGGTCCACCGAGCATGACGGGCGGACGATCTACTTCTGCGGCCAGGGTTGCCTTAAGAAGTTCGTGGCTGACCCGCAGCGGTACCTCTCCCCCGCGGATCAGGCCTCAAAGTCCGTCGCGACGCCCACCGCCCCTGTGCCCAAGGGGACCGTGTACGTCTGTCCGATGGATCCCGAAGTGCGATCCGATCATCCTGCCGCCTGCCCCAAATGCGGCATGGCCCTCGAGCCCGAAACGATCGCGCCACCGGCGACGAAAACGGAATATGTGTGCCCGATGCATCCCGAGGTGGTTCAGGACCACCCGGGCAGCTGCCCCAAATGCGGCATGGCGCTCGAGCCGCGAACCGTAACGCTGGATGAGCCGGAGAATCCGGAACTGGTGGACATGACGCGCCGGTTCCGGGTGAGCACCGTGCTCACCGTGCCGCTGTTCCTTATGGCCATGGGCGACATGGTCCCGGGCAATCCGCTCGCCGGCCTCATGGAGCCCACGACACAGGGGTGGCTCGAACTGATCCTCGCGACACCAGTTGTCTTGTGGGGTGGCTGGCCTTTCTTCGAACGCATGTGGGCTTCCTTCGTAAATCGAAGCCTCAACATGTTCACGCTCATCGGCATCGGCACGGGAGCCGCGTATTCGTTCAGCGTGGTCGCGACCCTCTTCCCCTCGTGGTTCCCCGATTCCTTCCGGGGCCATCACGGCATGGTGGACCGCTATTTCGAAGCCGCCGCCGTCATCACGGTGCTCGTTCTCCTCGGTCAGGTCCTCGAACTCCGCGCGCGCAGCCGCACCGGAAGTGCGATTCGAGCCTTGTTGGGCCTCGCTCCAAAAACGGCGCGTCGTATCGGCGCCGATGGAAGCGAAGCGGATGTCCTCCTCGAGCAGGTGCTGGTGGGAGATCGCTTACGCGTGCGGCCGGGCGAGAAGGTTCCAACAGACGGCAAGGTGCTCGAAGGGTCGAGTTCAGTCGACGAGTCGATGATCAGCGGCGAGCCCATCCCCGTCGAGAAGAAAACCGGCGATCCGGTCACGGGCGCCACCATCAACGGCACCGGCGGTCTTGTGATTCAGGCCGAACGCGTGGGCAACGACACCCTCCTCGCGCAGATCGTCAAGATGGTCAGCGAGGCGCAGCGGAGCCGCGCGCCCATTCAGCGCCTCGCCGACAAGGTCGCGGGGTGGTTCGTGCCTGCGGTCATTGCCATCTCGGCCCTGACGTTCCTCGTGTGGGCCCTCTTCGGCCCTGAACCCCGCCTCGCTCACGCCCTCGTGAACGCGGTGGCCGTGCTCATCATCGCGTGCCCCTGCGCGCTTGGTCTCGCCACACCGATGTCGATCATGGTGGGTGTGGGCCGCGGCGCATCTTTGGGCGTGCTCATCAAAGACGCGGCGGCGCTCGAGGCGATGGAGAAAGTCGACACCCTCATCGTGGACAAGACGGGTACCCTGACCGAAGGCAAGCCCAAAGTCGCGAGTGTCGTCGCTTCGCCCGGCTTCAACGAAGACGACGTGCTCCGTTTCGCGGCGAGTCTGGAGCGCGGAAGCGAACATCCTCTCGCCGCGGCGATCGTCTCCGCAGCCGAAGCGAAGCACCTCACCCTGACCGCGGCTTCCGACTTCCAGTCCGTGACCGGCAAGGGAGTGCAGGGCGTGGTCGACGGTCGACGGTTGGCTCTTGGGAACGCCTCGCTGCTCGTGGACCTCGGGATCGATGCGGGCCCTCTGGCCGCCCAGTCCGAGGCCCTGCGGACTCAGGCGCAGACCGTGATGTTCCTCGTGATCGACGGGAAGGCCGCAGGACTCCTCGGCGCCGCCGATCCGATCAAGGCTTCAACCCGAGCAGCGATCGCGCAACTCCGCGAAGCCGGGCTTCGGGTGGTGATGCTCACCGGCGACAACCGCGCCACCGCCACCGCCGTGGCGCGCGAGATCGGTTTCAGCGACGAGGATGTGATCGCCGATGTCCTGCCCGCGCACAAAGTGGACGTGGTCAAGAAACTTCAGCAAAGCGGCAAATTCGTGGCCATGGCGGGTGACGGCATCAACGATGCGCCAGCCCTCGCACAGGCGCAGGTCGGCATAGCAATGGGAACCGGGACCGATGTGGCGATCCAGAGCGCCGGCATCACACTGGTGAAGGGCGACCTCACCGGCATCGCGCGCGCGCGGAACCTCTCGCATGCCACCATGAAGAACATCCGCCAGAACCTTTTCTTCGCTTTCATCTACAACTCGCTCGGCGTGCCGGTGGCGGCGGGCGTCCTCTATCCGTTCTTCGGCTGGCTGCTCTCGCCGATGTTCGCGGCGGCCGCGATGAGCCTGAGTTCGGTGTCGGTGATCGGCAATGCGCTGCGACTGAGGAGTGCGCGGATCTAAGACGGCCAGTCCGAACCGGGCTTAGAGGGGATGCTCCGCTCTCAATGGTCGTGCGTTGGCGGAACGATTGACTCCAGCGCCACCACGAGGCCCGGCAAGTCCTCCTTGACGACCTGCCACACGATGTCCTCGTCAACGCCAAGGTAGTCATGGACAACTTTATGGCGCATGCCCACGATGTCCGCCCAGGGGATCTCGGGATGGACACCAGTGAACTCACGGGATATCTGGCGGGCGGCCTCGCCGATGACTTGAATGAGATGCGTCAGCGCCAGGCGGAGATTCTCGTCCTCGTCATACGTCCGGCGCGAGAGCCCACGCGTCTTGTCGACTGCCTTCCTCGCGGTGTCGAGCATGTGCCCGACATAGACCACATCACGCGGCGACATACAGAGGTTCGGCGCCCTCCAGGACCTGATCACGGATTCGCGCATTGAGGAACTTCGGCGTCACCAGGTCCACGCGCCGGCCCTGGAGCAAACCGGAGAGCTCCCGTTCCATGCTCATGAACTCGAAGCCCGGGACATGGCCGGGTTGGAACTCAACCAACACGTCGACATCGCTCTCGGGGCCGAAATCGTCTCGAAGGACAGATCCGAACAGCGCCAGTCGTGTGATGTGGTGCCGGCGGCAGAACGAGGAGACGGCGTCGCGATCGATGGAGATCCGTGGGTTCATGGCCTCAGCCATGATACGCGCCACGCCGCCACTCCGATGATTCGGAGCGCACGAGATAGCGGCACGGAAGGCCGGTCTTCTTCCCGATCCGCATCAGACCCTTGTTCACCTTCGTCTGATCTGGAATGCGGTGATCCATCAGCTCCAGGAAGAAGCGGTCCTTCCCGAAGATGTCGCAGAACTCCATGACGGGACTTGATCGCCGCCGGATCGTCGTCGCGCTTCAGACACTGAGAGATCTCGCTGGCCAGGCAGCCGGAGAAACCAACCAGCCTTCCGACGACCGCGACGCGGTGGCATACTCCTCCCGTGAAGCTATCCGTAGAAACAGAAAAAGAAGTCGACGGTCGCTGGATCGCCGCCATCGATCCCGTTGGCGCTCTTGCATATGGGGCCACAAAAGCCGAGGCCATTCGCAAGGCGAAGGCGATCGCTCTAGAGGTCCTGGCAGATCGTTTGAACGCTGGCGAATCCGCGGCAACCGGTCGCAAGACCCGGAAGCCAACGACGTTCAGCGAACTGCACTTTGTCGCGTAACTGGGCATCCAGTAAGGCCGGCCGGGTTTACGCCGCGCTGCTTCGAATCGGCTGGAAGCACACGCGAACGAAGGGGTCCCACAAGCTTTTGGAGCTGGCAGGCCGCGACCCGAAGACCTGTAGGACCGTAGAGGTTCTCGGGGATAGACCTCCGCGGTCCAGGCGGACGTGGTGAAAAAGCTTCAGGCCGAAGGCAAAGTGGTTGCGATGGCGGGTGATGGCATCAACGACGCGCCAGCACTTGCTGAGGCGCAGGTCGGCACTGTTCTTCGCTTTCATCTACAACTCCCTCGGCGTGCCGGTGGCCGCGGGCGTCCTCTATCCGTTCGTCGGCTGGCTGCTCTCGCCGATGTTCGCGGCGGCCGCGATGAGCCTGAGCTCGGTTTCGGTGATCGGCAATGCGCTCCGACTGAGGAGTGCGCGGATCTAAGACGGCCAGTCCGAACCGGGCCGAGGGACGCCGGTTCAAAGGGCGCTCATCCGCGCGTCATATGACCGGTCATCTATACTGGTCATATGAAGATGAGCGCCACCGAATTCAAGGCCCGATCCCTGGCATTGATCGACCTCGTTCATGAGAAGGGCGAGGTCGTCACGATCACCAAGCGAGGCCGCGTGGTAGCGAAGCTGGTTGCCGAGGTCGATGCGGGGGAACGCCCCTGGTTAGCCCTCCGGGACCGGCCGGTGCGATGGCGCGGCGACCCGTTCGCGCCCGCCGTCAGCCTGAAGGATGTCAAGGCCCTGAGGTAGCCGGTGGCCGAGGCGCCTCTGCTCGATACTCATGCGTGGATCTGGTGGCTCTCGGCGGATTCGCGTCTTAAGCCTTCCCTTTCGAAGCGACTCGACGCTCTGCCTCCGACCGCGCGTCCCCTGATCAGCGCCATAAGCCTTTGGGAGGTGGCGACACTTGTGAGCCTGGATCGAGTCCGATTGGATCGAGGTCTTGAGGAATGGCTGGAACTGGCGGCTCATTCCCGAACTGTCCGAATCCTGCCAATCACCGCCGCCATCGCCTCGGAGGTTGCCCGGCTGCCCGAATCCTTCCACCGCGATCCAGCCGACCGGCTCATTGTTTCAACCGCCCGGGTTCACCGTTTGCCGGTCCTGACGGCCGATTCAGAGATCAGAAAAGCCGGCCTCGTCAGGCTTTGGGCATAGCCCGTCAGGCAGGCCGGCGACGCGGTGGCATACTCCTGCCGTGAAGCTATCCGCAGGAGCGCCCGGATTTGAAGGCGGCCCGGCAGCTCGACTAGAACCTCGCGGACAGTCCCACCATCACCAGCCGCTGAGGGCCAGGGATGAGGCCCCGGCTCCGATCGGCGATGTAGAGGCGATCGAGCAGGTTCTTGCCCGAAACGTAGAGACCCACGCGGCCGCGGTCGAAGTTCAAGGTTGCGTTCCAGATCGTGAAGGCGGGCACGAGGCCCCGCTGTCCGTCGGCGGAGGACGTCACGCTGTTGAGATCGTCGGAGAACTGATCGCCGACATGAGCGGCTTCGATCTGGGCCTTCAGGCCCGAGGCATGGGTCGCGCCAGCGCTGATTGTGACCAGTTGCTTCGGCGCGTAGGGCAGACGGTTCCCGCTGACCCTCTCGCCCGAGGAGCCGGAGACGCTGCTGAACCTGACGCCCTCGAAACGAGCGGTCGCGAGGAGGGTGAAGGCGGCGCGCAGAAAGACCGTGTGTGGAGACGAGCGGATCGTCGTCGAATCGAGTCTCAGCCCCACCTCGGCGCCTTGCTGGAGGGTCGCGCCGCCATTCGTGAATGTGGCGCCGCTGCCGCCGGCAAGCGATGCCGCGACGACCTGGTTTGAGTAGTCGTTACGGAACCACGTCGCATCCAGGCGGACACCTCGAAGAGGAAGCGCACGCAAGCCCGCCTCCATGTTCCAGCTCCGCTCCGCATCGAGCTGAACCACGCCGCCGCTCTGGCTGATGATGTCCTCGGTGCGCGGCGGAGCGAACCCGCGATGAAGTCCGGAAAAGAGGGTGAGGCGCTCGCTCGGCGTGAAGGCGAGGCCGATTCCGGGAATCCACTGAGTGACGCGCGTTGTGCCG
>JANNJB010000263.1:0-10320 GCA_031405615.1 Vicinamibacteria bacterium
GCATCAGGATGCTCACTCCCGTCCACATAACGCTGTCTCCGGTGGGGCGGTTGCCCACGAGCGGCTCATGCGGCCAGTTGTTGGTGTAGGAGATGGTCTGGCCGGGACGGGCGGTGGCCGCCGACCACGAGGTCCAGAAGAAGAAGGCGGCCATGTCGCGCATGCGCTCCTCGCTGCGGATCGAGCCGGCGGGGATGGCGTAGCGCGGATTGCCCTTGATGAACACTTCACCGAAGCGGGCCACCGAGTGCTCGAAGGCCCGGGCCCGCATGGGATCGATCGTGATGGTGCGGGTCGCGGGATCGAAGGTGTTCGTCCGCATCGTGATTTCCAGACGTCCGCGCAGCCGGGCCTGGTCCTCGAAGGGGAGAGTGTCGTAGGTGGCGCCAGAAAACTCGGCCTTCGCCCACTCGTCGAGCATGAAGACAGCCTCGCCGTGGAGCCAGTCGGCGGTCCAGTCGGGCGCAAGGTAGCTTCCGTGGCCCCAGACCGAGCCCACCTGCATGCCGCCCATGGTCTGCCAGACGTTCTGGCCCCGGCCAATGACGCCTTCGGCGATCACAACCGTCCCGTCGGTGCTGACCACTCGATCCGGGAGCGGCGGCATCTCCTGATAGATGCGCGAGCCGATCCAGCCGAGCACTCCGAACGAGAACACCATCACGGCCGCGAGTGCGATCCACAGTCTCTTCATGCTTCCTCCTCTGGCGTCATTGCCAGGGGGAGTGTGAAAGGGGTCGCGCAAAGTGTGCATGATCCCCGTCATGTGCTTGCCCGCTACCCTGCCCGGAGATACTCACGTCACCCCCGCGAAAGCGGGGGCCTAGCGCGAACTCCCGTTACCGGTCGCGAAACCACGTGCGTGCGAATCCAACCACTCACCCAGACAATTCAAGAGTGCGCCTTCGGTCTGCTTCGACGTTGTTGCCGCCCCGCGCGGGGTCTTGAACGAATGATCCGCCTCGTCGAACAACGCGAGCTGGGCGATCGGACCGAGGCGTTCGACCGTGGCCTTCAAGAGGTCCAACCGGGCGAACTCGTCGCGCGTCCCCTGCAGGAACAACATCGGCGCTTGAATCGCGCCGAGGTGGGCGTCGCGCAACTTTTCCTCCTGGCCCGGAGGATGCAGCGGATAGGCGAGAAAGGCGAGGCCGTCGCACGCCAGGCCATGCGCCACGGCTTGCGAGGCCATGCGTCCGCCCATCGATCGTCCGCCGAGGAACACTTTCGACGCGCCCAGCACGCTGCGCGCGTGACCGGCGGCGACGGCGAACGTCTCCTCGCACACGTCAGCCTTGTCGGGAAACTTCCGCCTCGCTTCCTGGTAGGGAAAGTTGAGGAGGATGGTGGTGAATCGCTTCGGATCGAGAAAGGCGGCGACGCTCAGTAGCTGCGGAGTGTGCCGAGTGCCACCTGCCCCTGGCGCGAGGATCACCGCGCACTCCCCCTGCCCGTGAAGGCTCACGCTGATCGGACGACCCCCGACGTCAAGCAGGACGACGCGTTCGTCTTTCGCCTCTGGCGCGGGCTTCTTCACAACACGATCCTTTCCGCACCGACGCGCCTGGTGACGCGCTCCCGATCCAGCCACTCGAGCAGCGGAATCACGTACTTCCGCGAGAGGCCGGTGAGTTCCTTCACTTCGGCGACGTCGAGCTTGGCGCCGGACTTGAATCGATTGCGCGCCTCCGTCCGGAACGTGTCGAGGGCCAGGCGTCCGACCAGCAGGCCATCGCCCAGTCTCTCCGCCGCGCGCTCCTGAACCAGCACGCGCACCGCGTTCTCGCACACTTTGAGGTCCTGACGGAGCTGCACGTGGAGGTTCTGCAGGGCGAGGCCCGAAAGGCCCGCTTCGGCCATCGCCGCCTCGATGGCAGCCCGCGCCGCTCCTTCGGGGCCGGAGAGCTGAACCCGATGGGCCTTAAGCGCCACAAGGTCGGCGGTCTCCTCCACCTTCCCCGCGCCCACCAACCGGGCAATCACGGTATCGAACACCGCGGGGTGGGCCTTTGCGAACACGCGACGCCGCAGTTCCTCTTTCGAAAGACCCTTCGCGAGAGGATCCTTGTCGTGCGACTGTCGGATCCGCTCCAGTGCCGCGGTCTCGAGTCCGCCCAGCACGGCGCCATCGACAAAATGATCGGGAGTGTTGTGAAGCGGAACCGCCGACGTCATGCGGTCGACCAGCGCGCGGACAATGTCCGCGGGCTGGGCCATGCGCCCGATCAGACCCGCGATGCCCAGGCCGGGCGCCCCGGCCTCGCGAAGGAAGCGCGCCAGCGCCTCGACGTCGCTTTCATCCGCCGCGCCCAAAAGACCAGCGATTTCGGCGCGACGACGCGCTCGTGGGGCAGGATCGATGACGCGACCGCCGCCGATGGTCGCGACGGGCGAATAACTTCGCAGCACCACCCGGTCACCTCGCCCCAGGACCACGGGCGATTCGAAACGAATCTGGGCGAGAGTGGCGCCCCCTTTCCCCAGCTCTCCTTCGGTGAACTTCACCCGCCCGAGAACCTCGGCGCTCGCCGCGTGAACACGCACGCGCGCGTCGTACTTGAGCGATGCGTCGGCGAGAAGCTGGATCGCGACATCCGCGAGACGCGTCTCGCGCAGGGTCCCCTCGCGCACGAGAACATCGCCGCGGGCCAGGTCCTCGACGAGGACGCCGGCGAGGTTCATCGCGGTACGCTGCCCCGCCACCGCGAGTCCCACCTGGTCCCCGTGCACCTGAAGCCCGCGTACGCGGGTCTTCCTTCCCGCGGGCAGGACCACGAGTTCCTCGCCCACTTGCACCTTCCCGTTGGTGAGCGTCCCCGTGACCACGGTGCCGAACCCCTTGAGCGTGAACACGCGGTCGATGGGAAGGCGGAAGAGACCCGCGTGGGAACGCGCGCTGGTCCGGTTCGCGAGGGAAAGAAGTGCTTCCTTCAACTGGTCGAGGCCGTCTCCGCTTCGGGCCGAGACGCGAATGATGGGCGCGTCATCGAGAAACGACCCGCGCACCAGATCGCGCGCATCCTGCTCCGCGAGATCGCTCATCGGGGCGTCCGCGGCGTCGACCTTGGTCAGGGCGATGACCCCGCGCGCAATGCCGAGCATCCGGCAGATGTCGAAGTGCTCAAGGGTCTGCGGCATGACGCCTTCGGTGGCGGCGATGACGAGCAGAACGGCGTCGATTCCGCTCACTCCGGCCAGCATGTTGCGGACGAACTTCTCGTGTCCGGGCACATCGATGAACGAGGCCACGACATCGTCCGAAAGCGAAGCGTGCGCGAAGCCAAGGTCGATGGTGATCCCCCGCTCCTTCTCCTCCTTCAGCCGATCGGGATCGGTCCCGGTGAGGGCCTTGACCAGGGAACTCTTGCCGTGGTCGATGTGCCCGGCCGTGCCCACGATGAAGCTGCGCATAGAGAACGCCGAGGATAAGGCCGGTCACCGCGACCGGCGGTTGTACGAAGCGGACCTACTCGCCGGATCCGCCGCCCGAGTTCGATCCGCCGCCGTCGCTCGAGCCGCCGCCACCACCGCCATTCGAGCCGCCGTTCGAGCCGCCACCGCCCTCGCCCGAGCCTCCGCCGTTCTGAGCACCGCCCGAGCCTCCGTCCGGACCACGCCCTCCGCGCCGCCGACGACGACGACGACGGCGTTCGCGATCCGCGCGACTCTGTTCGCTCCCTCCACCGCCCTCACCAGGGCCCCGATCCCCTTCGGGCCGCCCTTCAGCACCGCCTGGAGCGCCCTCGCCCTGCGGGCGTGGAGGTTGTGGTGGCCGTGGAGGTTGTGGTGGCCGCGGGCCACGATCTCCGCGCGGCTCACCGCCTTCACGCGGCGGGCCTTGAGGCGCGTTTGGACCTTCAGGCGGACGTGCCTCGCCGCTATTGCGGCCACGCCCGCCCCGACGCCTGCGGTTGCGGCCACGACCCTGCGGCCGATTCGGATCACGAGGCTGATCGGGCCGACGCTCGCCGCCGTTTTGCGGGGCGCCCGAATCCTGAGGCGCACCGCCTTCTTGAGGCGGACCTTGATCGGCCCTCTCGTCTTTCGGCTCGCCCGGCGCGCTGCCGCCGTCACCGTTCTGCGGACGTGGGGGACGTTGCTCGCGCGAGCGATCGGGGCCGCGCCGCTGCTGATTGCGATCGCGATTCTGATTGCGATTCGGGTCCTGATTCTGTGTCTGGTTCTGTCCCTGAGCCGGCGGGTTCTGTCCCTGACCGGGCGGGTTCTGTCCCTGACCGGGCGGGCGCTGGCCCTGCGGCCGCGGCCCCGCGGGGCCCAGTCCGCCGCCCGGACCCTTGCGACCCGTCTTGCGATCGTTCGGACGACCGGAACGTCGGCCTCCGTTGTTGCCGAAACGGCGCTCGCCCTCCCGGCGCGGACGGTGCGCGTGGAGTTCCTTCTCGGAACCCCAAGTGACTTCGCCGCCGCCCGAGTTGTCTTCGGGCATGAAGGGCGCGGCTAGATCCGAGGCCTCGTCGCCTTTGTCCTCGTCTTCGTCGTCCCCTTCTTCGTCGTCATCATCCTCTTCGTCATCATCTTCGGCGGCATCTTCGTCGTCGCTGTCGTCGTCGCCTTCCTCTTCGTCGTCGTCCTCATCGTCACCCTCGTCATCGTCACCGTCATCGTCGTCAGCATCGTCGTCGTCGGCTGCGTCGTCGTCGCCGTCGTCGTCGTCGCCCGACTCCTCATCGCCATCATCGTCGGCGTCCTCATCATCAGCATCAGCAGGGCGGGCGGCGCGGCTCTCGTCGTCTGAGTCACCGTCGTCGGTGGGCTCGATCGGCTCGAGGGAGGCCTCTGGAACGTTCGGCTCGACTTCGTCTGCTTCGGTGGCGAGCGGAGCCCTGGGAGCCGCACTCGCGGCCGGGGCGACTTCAGGCGTCGCCGCGGAAGCCGGCTCGGGAGCGGCGGCGAGCGAGGCGATGGCGAGGGCGCGACGGCGAGCGCCGGGATCTTCTTCACGATCCTCGGGCGGAGGTCCGATGACCACCGGCTTCTTGGCCACGAGGGCGCGCGGAGGAATCGGGCGGGCGAGGGTCGGCACGGTTCCCCGCTGACGCACGGCCTCGTAGAGGGCGATGCCCGCGGCCACGGAAACGTTGAGCGAAGAGACCTGGCCGAAGACCGGCAGCGAGACCACGTGATCGCAGTTCTCCTTGACCAGCCGCCTGATCCCTTTGCCTTCACCGCCGAGCACGAGCACAATCGGCCGCTTGTAGTCGATGGTGTCCCAGCGCTCCTTGCCCGAGCCATCGAAGCCCACGATCCAGAAGCCCTTGGACTTCAGGGTCTGGAGGGCCTGGACGACGTTGCCAATACGCGCGATCTTGACGCTTTCGAGCGCGCCCGCGGCGGTGCGGGACGCGGCGTCCGAAAGAGAAGCGGTGTGGCGGTCGGGAAGGATCACGCCATCGGCTCCCGCGGCGTCCACGCTGCGGATGATCGCGCCGAGATTGCGCGGATCCTCGACGCCGTCCAAAAGCATGAAGAGAGGGGGCGTGCGCGCGCTCTTTTGAAGTTCTTCGAGGCTCAAAAGCCCCTTCTCGGCCACGATGGCGAGGACACCTTGATGCCTCTCGCCGTCGGCGGCCCGGTCGAGCGCCTCGCGCGGCTCGAAGCGGAGGGGCACGCCACGCTCGCTGGCGCGCTTGATCACCTCGAGGATCCGCTTGTTACGAACCCCCTTGGTCACGACCACGCGTTCGATGGTGCGCGAACCCGCGGCGAGGGCTTCGAGAACGGGATGAATTCCACAGACTATGGGCATTCGAAATTCCTTACTTGGGGGGCCGACGGTTCAAGCCGGCTCATGAGCGCGCCAACAAAGCCAGGGCCTGGGCGGCGATTCCCTCGCCACGACCGATGGCCCCGAGCGCGTCGGTGCTTTTGACCTTGATGGACACCTGGTCCCTCTCGACGTCGAGCAGGCGGGTGACGTTGTTCTTCATCGCTTCGAGGTGTGCGGAAAGACGCGGGCGCTCGGCGATGAGCGTCGCGTCGACATTGACAATCGAAAATCCGGAGGCAGCCAGGAGGCGCTTCACTTCGTCGACGAACATCGCCGAAGGCGCGCCTTTGAGGCTGCGGTTGGAGCTTGGGAAAAGTGAGCCAATCTCACCCAGAGCCGCGGCTCCAAGGAGCGCGTCGCAAAGAGCGTGCAGGAGGACGTCGCCATCCGAATGACCCTCGAGGCCGATACCGGCGGGCACGTGAACACCGCCCAGCATCAACGGCGTCTTCGGCACGAGCCGATGCGCGTCGAAGCCATGACCCACGCGAAAGCCGGCCCGCAGCGAAGAGGCGCCGACGACAAGACGCGCGCGCTCGAGATCGTCCGGTGTGGTGACCTTGAAGTTTCTGGCGGAACCCGCGACCGCCGCCACGCTCAGGCCTTCACGCTCCATGGCCATCGCTTCATCGGTGAGGACGACGCCTTTGCGGGCGGCGCTCGCATACGCCTTGAGCAACACCGCGCGATTGAAGCCTTGTGGGGTCTGGGCTGCGCCAAGCGTGTCGCGATCCACCGTGGCGCCGATCCGGCCCGCCTTCACCCTCTTGATCGTGTCGACGACCGGAGCTACTGGAATCGCCGCGCCGTGGGTGCGCACTCCTTCGAGCACTCTGGCCACGACATCCGCGTCGACGAAGGGCCGGGCTGCGTCATGGACGAGCACGACCCTGTCCCGCGACGTCGTGCGCTTGAGGCCCGCCTGCACCGAGGCCTGCCGTGTCGCGCCACCGGCGACAACCGCGCGCAGCTTCCCGGTGGCACTCGCCTCGGCGCGAGCTGCTTTCTCCAAACCCCGGGGCGCCACCACGATCAAGGCGGTCACCTCAGGACAGGCGGCGAGCGCCTCGGCGCTCCGACGGAGCAGAGTCTTGCCGGCGAGATCGATGAACGCCTTGGGCGTGTCGCCGCCCAGACGAACGCCCTGGCCCGCCGCGACGATGATCGCCACCGCGCCCACGGGACTACTGGATTCCCGCGGCGCGCTCCAGCACTTTTGCGACGCCGATGATGTCGTCCTGGCCGTGGCCCTGATCGCGCGCCTGCTGGCACACGTCGCGTATCGCGACGAGTCCGGGCATGGAGGCGCCTAAAGACTTGGCCTCCTGGAGCATCAGGTTCTGGTCCTTGACGAGAAGATCGATCGAAAAGTGCTGGTCGAAGTCGCGCTTGATGAGCGCGCCGCCTTTGAATGTGTAGTACGGCGAAGCGAAGCCCGAGGCCATCACCACTTCGAGAACGGTCTCGAGCGGGATTTGGGCCTTCGTCGCGAGAACCGAGGTCTCCGCGAGGGCTTCGAGCATGAACGAGATGTAGGTGTTGCCGAGGAGCTTCACGAAGGTCGCGGCGCCCATCGGTCCGCAGTAGATCGCTTTGTTGCCGATCACCTGCAGGAGCGGCAGCAGTTCGTCGTGGATTTCACGCGAACCGCCGGTCATGAGGAGGAGGGCGGCGTTTTGAGCGCCGTTCTTGGAGCCCGTCACCGGAGCTTCGAGCATCGCGGCGCCTTTGGCCTCAAGGGCGGCGTCGATGCGCTTCGTGAGTTCCGGTGTGATCGTGGAGGTCTCGACGTAACGGAAGCCGGGACGAACCCCGTGGATGAGGCCATCGTCCGCGAAGACCAGGCGCTCCACCGCGGGGGGGTCGGAGATGCAGGCGAAGACGACATCGCTGGCCTCGGCGAGAGCTTTGGGCGTGGCGGCTACCGAGGCGCCCTTGGCGCGGAGCGGTTCGCATTTGGAGGCGGTACGGTTCCACACCGTGAGGGTGAAGCCCTTCTCGATGAAGTGCGGAGCCATGCGCTGGCCCATGAGGCCGAGGCCGGCGAAACCGATGCGGGGTTTGGAGTTCGAGGTCAAGGTCAAGAGATTACCCTGATCCGGCCCTGCGCCACGGCCAGGAGGTGCGCGGTGACTTCCTCCGGCGACATTTCCGTGGTGTCGACGTAGATGGCGTCCGTGGTTCGCACGAGCGGCGAGGTGTCGCGGGTCATGTCCTGATGATCGCGGGCGCGGATGTCTTCGAGGATCGCCTCGAAGGAGGCGTCCTGCCCCTGGCTTTCGGCGAGCCGACGCTTCGCGCGGCTCGAAGGCGCGGCATCGAGATAGAACTTCACCTGGGCGTTTGGAAAGACCACGCTGCCGATGTCGCGGCCGTCGAGCACCACTCCGCCGTCTCGACCCAGCTCCTGCTGCTGGCGCACGAGTTCGCTGCGCACCGCGGAGATCTTCGCGATCGCCGATGCCATCTTCGTGGCTTCCCGCGTCCGGATCTGGTCGGTGACGTCGCGGCCGTCGAGGAGAACGCGCTTGCCGGTGGCATCGAAGGTGATGCGGGACGATGAGGCAGCGCTTGCGAGGGCGGCTTCGTCGTCGGACGCGATGCACTTCTCGAGCGCGCGCACTGCTACAGCGCGGTACATGGCGCCGGTGTCGAGGTAGGTGTAGGAGAGGGCTTCGGCGAGGGCGCGGCCGATGGTCGACTTCCCTGCGCCAGATGGGCCGTCGATGGCGATTACGAGGGCTCTTGTCGGGGGGGGCACTTGAGCGGCGGTCATTGAGCGGCGGTCATCTTCGTCGCGTCAACTTCGCGGTCGGGAAAGGTGTGGAGATCATGTTCGTCGCGCTAACTTCGCGGTCGAGAACGGGTTTTCGCGCTAGGCCCCCGCCTGCGCGGGGGTGACGTGGGTATCTCCCGGGTGGATAGGGACTCCGGGCGCCGCGGGGGCGTGCGGGTTGTTTCGCCGAAGGGACGCGGGCGGGCAGACGACGGGCGTTTCGGCGGCGCGGGCGGGGCGGTCGAACCGGCTTCCTTGCGCGCTCCCTTGCGGGGGCGGAACGGGGGCTTCGGCTCCACGTACTTGTCGGAGCGGGTGTTGCTGCGGCCGCGCATGAACGACGCGACTTCGCGCGGCGAGAGGCTGCGGAACTCGCCCACGTTCAAACCCACCGACGTCAACATACCGAGGCCAACGCGCTTCAGCTTCTCGACCGGGTGTCCGAGGGCCTGCAGCAGCCGCCGCACCTCGTGATGTTTGCCTTCATGCAGGCGCACTTCCACCCACGAGTTCTCGGCCGCTTCGATGACGCGGGCGCCATCAAGAGCCAGTCTCTCGCCTTCGATCACAAGGCCACGACGCGCGCGGGCCAGCGTCTCGACGGTGGGCGTGCCCTTGACCTTCGCGTGATAGCGCCGTTCGACCTCGTAGCGCGGATGCGCCACGCGCTCCGCGAAAGCGCCGTCATTGGTGAGAAGGATCAGGCCTTCGGTCGCATAGTCGAGACGGCCGACCGGATAGAGGCCGGGGAACTTCGGGACCAGATCCATCACGGTGGTGCGGCCCTCGGGATCGGAACGGGTCGAGACCACGCCCTTGGGCTTGTTGAGGAGGAGGTACACGTTCTCGACCGTGGGACGGATACGCCGGTCGTCCACCTTGATCGAGTCGACGGTGATGTCGGCCTTGGTGCCGAGTTCTTGAACCATCACGCCGTTGACGCTGACCCGGCCCTGGGCGATGAGCTCCTCGGCGGCCCGGCGTGACGCCACGCCGGCACGGGAGAGGATTTTTTGAAGTCGTTCCATCATGACGATGAGCCCTCGGTTTCCGTATCGGTTTCCGCTTCCGCCTTCGCGCGAGCCGCGGCTTCGGCGATATCGGCGGCTTCAAGCGTCGAGTCGAAAGGAAGATCGCGCTGCGCCGGATCCGGAGGGTCCGCCTCGAAGAGGGGCGCCTCGATCGCGGTGGGCGTGTCGAGGGCGCGCTTGAGGCCGACGACATCGACATCCTCACCGAGGATCTCCGCGAAGTCCTCGATCTTCGGCAGGTCTTCGAGATCCTTGAGGCCGAACTGAAGCAGGAACTCCTTGGTGGTCCCGTAAAGAAGAGGACGGCCGACCACTTCCTTGCGGCCGACGATCTTGATGAGACGGCGCTCGAGCAGCGTCTTCACCACTCCGCCCGACTTGATGCCGCGCAGTTCGATGATCTCGGGCAAGGTCGCGGGCTGCTTGTAGGCGATGACCGCGAGCGTTTCGAGCGCCTGGGTCGAAAGACGCGCGGGAGACCTCGGGTCGAGCAGTTCGCGAACCCACTCGTTGTGCTCCGGCCGTGAGGTGACCTGGTAGCCGCCCGCCACCTCGATGAACTGCAGACCGCGATTGTCGGCGGCGTAAAGCGTCTGGAGCTCCGCGATCTGAGCCTCGATGACCGTCTTGTCGACGCCCTTGAAGACGCGGCCCAGCTCCTTCATCGTGACCGGTTCCTTCGAGACGAAGGTCAGGGCTTCGACGATGGCGCGGATCTCCTCGGG
>JANNJB010000264.1:0-3457 GCA_031405615.1 Vicinamibacteria bacterium
GACAGCCGCAACCCGCTGGCATTTACAGCGCGACTGAGCCGATTGCGGCTCTCGCCACCTACTTCATCGAGGAGGGCGCGCTCGAAGGCGTGGCGGGAGACGTCGCCTTCGTTCAGAGCATCATCGAAACCGGCTGGTTCCGGTTCAGCGGCGCGGTCCCGGGGTCGAAGAACAACTTCGCGGGCATCGGAGCCGTGGACGCAAACCCCGGCGAAGCCGCTTCTTTCCCGGACGCCCGGACCGGCGTCCGAGCGCAGATCCAACATCTGCGCGCCTATGCGGATGCGACCGCGGTGTCGTGCACGATGCCGCCCCTCCACGCGCCGTGCGTCGATCCTCGTTTCGCTCTGGTGACGCCCAAAGGCCGGGCGCCTTTCTGGAATCAGTTCGGGAATGGCGTCTGGGCGACCGCGCCGACCTACGGCAACGACATCGTCGCGAGGTACCAGGAGGCCGTGAACTTCGCCAATACGGCCTGGTGAGCCTGTTGGTTTTGTAGAAAGCGGCTCGCACCTGGCCGATTGCCGCAGGAATCCGGGCGTTTTCGGCTGGCATGGTTACTGCTGGTCAAGGGGCGACTGTCGCGGTGACAGTTCATCCCACAAACCGGAGAAATCATGACCAACACTCGAGGCCGGAAGGTCGTCGGCGAGGCCGTGCCCGCGACGGGCGGCGACAAGGGAAGCAAGAAGAGCAATGACTTTGAAGGTTCAGGCCGGGACGGCGAAAGATCCAGACCGGAACGAGCCGATCAGACGCGAGACGTCGCGGACAACGTGACGAAGAACCATTCTCAAGTGGCCGCCGTGGCGGGGCCCGAGGCCGATCCCAGGCGAAAGCTGCGCAAGACGTCCAAGCGGGAGGAAGGAAGCCGGAAGCCCGGAACCGAACTGACGAAGGCGGAACAGGCCGCCCGCTGACTCGCACGTCCGTGTGAGGATGGGTACGACGTTCTGCGCGCCCTCGATTACTTCCTAGCCGCCGGTGCGCGCCCCGACGGCCGATGGCCTCTGGGTCGCACCCACAACGAGGCGCTCTGCTTCGCGTTCCCCGAGGAGGTGGGGGAGCCAGGGTGAACTTTCCCGCAGGCGCCGGCGTAAATGAACACGTGAGGAACTGCCGTCCGACGGGCCTGATGGGCCCGCGATGATTCCGGAGTTTGGGCCGCAGGCGGCCCTCGTTTCCTGCGTTGCCGCCGTTCTTGTATCGGGATTCAGCGTGCTGGGCACGTGGTGGTTCGGGCGACGAGCGGCCGGCTACAGCCACCTTCGCGACACCATCAGCGAGCTTGGAGCCACCGGTACTACAGACGCCCGGGCCGTGGCGTGGCTCTGGTTCGCGCCGAGCGGCGTGATCTTCGTGGTGGCCGCGCTGGCCCTCGGCCAGGGGCTTGGGACCGATGACGCGAGCCGGGCGGCCTCCATCCTTGCCCTCGTGGGCGTCGGGTGGATCGGAGCCGCGATCTTCCCCTGCGACCGAGGAGCGCCCGCCTTCGGCACGGCGCGGAACCACCTCCACAACCTGACCGGCGGGGGTGCCTATCTGGCAGGCGCAGCCGGATTGATCGAGATGGCGCGCGCCCTCGAGGACAGCCACCCGCTCCTCGCGATGACCGCGCGCGTGTCCGGTCCGATCGTCCTTCTTGGACTCTTCCTCATCAGCCTGCCGGAGATTCCGGTGCGCGGACTGATCCAGCGCGTGATGGAGGCGATCCTTCACGGCTGGCTTGTGTTCGCGGCGATCGTCGCTCGGACGATACGGTGAAGTGAGTCGTCAGGCGTGCCGGTTTACGCCATACGCGGCCTGTGGCTTCCGGCCCGCTCGACAATCCCTCGCGCCGCTTTGAGAGCAACCGGGACGGCGGCGCCGAGGAGGAATTTCCCAACCCGGCGGGACTTCTGCGCCACCGAGGGCGCCATACGCCCCAGCGGCGCCGGCGAAACCCGTGCGGCTTTTCGGCGGGACCGGACAACCCCGGCAACCGCTCCCGCCGCGGCAGACACGGTCGCAACGCCCACAGCAATCGCGAGAAGCTTGTGCTTCCTGAGTTGAAGCTTCAGGTCAAGCGACTCGTGCCGGCGTCGGTCCAGTTCGGTAACGTAAAAGCCCAAACCGTCGCGCGCGTCCTCGATCTCCGTGCGGAGGCGATTGACCTCCGCGGCGGGCGTCTTAGGGGCTCCGGCCGTCGTCTGTTGCCGGGTGGTTTCTAGGCGAGTCGATTGTTCAGCCATTGCACATCCTCCTTCAAGCTTGCTCGAGTTGCCTCGAGCGGGTTCTTCAAACGGTTGCTCCAGGTCATCGCCCCGACAGCGGCGCCAATCGCGAGAAGCGCGGCGCCGACGATGAGCGCGGATATCCAGGGCTCGATGACGGTGGCGAGGCCACACACCGCGGCGACCAGAAGCATGTTCAGCCCGAGCAGAGCGCACACGGCCGCGATGCCAAGGCTCCTGGCCGTTCCGAGGCCTGCCTTGAGGTTCGACTGAAGCTCAGCCTTGGCAAGCTCGGCCTCCTTGAAGGCCAGCACCTTCACCCCATCGGTGATATTCGATAGAAGGTCTTTGAGCGGAATGTCCCGCAGGGTGTCGTCGGTAGACGAGTCCCCCCAGTTTTCCGGCTGGGCCTCGTTGGGTGTGGTGGTGATCATCGTTTCCTCCTGGGAAATGCCCGTGTGGTCTGCGGGTTTTCCCGCAACGACCTCGAGTCCAGCACCTCCAGTTGGAGCAAGATGCGAGCCACCGCCCTGGTTGCTTGATTGGGTTTGGTCGTCGGCGCTATTGTCGGCTCATGGCCGTCTACTCAAAGGGGAACGACGCCGCTGAGATCGCCGCCTTTGAGGCGCTTAAACCGAGGCTGCGGACCCTGTGGAGCGATGTCTTCCCGCACGAGGATCAGCCGTATACGTCTGTCATCGTGCCCTCGGTGACCCTCGACCCAGGCGACATTGCACAAAAGCCCGGGGCCATCCACTTCGAAGAGGCCCTGCTCTTTCTGCTGATCCGGCTGCGAAATCCGCGTGCGCGGGTCATCTACGTGACCTCCGTGCCGATCGCCCCGAGCGTCCTCGAGTACTACCTGCAGTTCATGGCCGGGGTGCCGGCGAGTCACGCCCGGAATCGCGTGACCCTTCTCTCCGTGCAGGACTACAGTCCGCGGCCGCTGACGGAGAAGATCCTGGAGCGGCCTCGTGTGATCGAGCGGATCCGGGCCGCGATCTTCGACCCTGCGCGCGCCTATCTGACGGTGTTTCGGTCGACGCCGCTGGAGCGGCGTCTTGCCGTCGTGCTCGGCATCCCCCTCAACGCCGCGGATCCGGGCACCGACGCTCTCTACGGAAAGTCCACCGCGCGCACCCTCGCGCGGGAGGCCGGGATCCCCGTGCCGCTCGGGCGCGAGGACGTTCACGCCGAGGCCGAGATCGTCGACGCGGTGGAGTTCCTGAGGAGCGAGCGCCCGG
>JANNJB010000265.1:0-2978 GCA_031405615.1 Vicinamibacteria bacterium
CGAGATTGAGCAGGAACGTAGGTCAACCTGATCACATCCTCGCCAATCCGATCATGAGCCATGAGGCGGAGCGGCGGCCGGGGACCGGCGAAATACGGCTTGCCGTGACCAAGCACGACGGGATGCAGGTAAATGCGGTACTCATCGATCAGGCCAAGTTCGGTGAGGCTTTGCGCCAGGTTCGGGCCAGCTACCTCGATCTCCCCGTCGCGTTCGGCCTTCAGCTTGCGGATCGCGCCCTCGAGATCATCCCCAACAAGCGTGGCGTTGGGGCCGACCGACTTCAACGAGTGCGAGACGACCCATTTCGGCTGCTTGCGCCACGCCGCCGCGAAGGCCTGTTCCCCTTCATCCCATTCAGGATGATCGTCATCCCAGTAGCGCATGACTTCATACATTTGGCGACCGTACACACTGCCCGCCTGTCCCTCAGCCTCCTCGATGAAGTGGCGGAAGAGCGTGGGGCCTGGCGCAAACGCCGTATGGTCGACGTAGCCGTCCAGGGACTGGTTCATTCCGAACACGAGCCTGGCCATGCCCACTCCCTTTCGTTACGCGGCACATCCGCGTGGTCCTGATTGCGCTATTAGACCTGAAGACGTCCGTTTCGGGGTCCCAGGCATCAAGGCCGCGTAAAGATTCGCCGCCGGCGCGTTAAGATAGGGTCAACATGGCTCGCGCTTCGCGGTGGTTTCGGCCAGAATCCAATCTGCGGTGACGTCAAACTCAGTGAGTGTTTCGGGGGACAACGATCCCTCGGAGTCCATCGCGCCCAAGCCCGCCACCCGGGAAGACGGGCGCTGGCTCGGCGACTGGCTCCTCCACGGGCGCGGCGAGAACTCGCATCACAAGGCGACCGCCCCCTGGTGGCAGGTCATGTGCCTCACCGGCGTCGACTATTTTTCGACGCTGGGGTACCAGCCCGGGATCGCGGTGCTCGCGGCGGGGATGTTGTCTCCCATCGCCACATTGATCCTGGTGCTGGTGACGCTCTTCGTGGCCCTGCCCATTTATTCCCAGGTGGCGAAGCACTCGCCACACGGCCAGGGCAGCATCCTCATGCTCGAGGAGCTTCTGCCCAGGTGGCGTGGCAAGGTGTTCGTTTTGGTCCTGCTCGGGTTCGCCTTCACCGACTTCATCATCACCATGACGATGTCAGCCGCCGATGCCACGGCTCACATCGCCGAGAACCCCTACGTCCCGGGCTGGGTCGAGCACCACCCCGTCCTGGTGACCTCCCTGCTCCTGATCGGCCTCGGCGTGGTCTTCCTGAAGGGGTTCCGCGAAGCCATCGGCCTCGCCGTAGTCATCGTGGCCCTCTACCTGGCCCTCAACGTCGTGGTGGTGGGCGTGGCCCTTCACGAGGTCTTTACCCACGGCACACTCATCGACTCCTGGTGGAGTGGACTCATGACCCAGCACGGGAGTCCGTGGATGGCCATCGGCATCGCTCTCATCCTGTTCCCGAAACTCGCCCTGGGTCTGTCGGGTTTCGAGACGGGCGTCGCGGTGATGCCGCTTGTCCGCGGCGACGCGAACGATGTTCCGGCGCGTCCGGAAGGCCGCATCCGAAACACCCGGAAACTCCTGGCCACGGCCGCGCTCATCATGAGTGTTGCCCTCATCGCCTCCTCGTTTGTGACCACCGTTCTGATTCCGGCGAAGGAGTTCGAGCTTGGCGGCGAAGCGTACGGCCGTGGCCTCTCGTTCCTGGCCCACCGTTTTATGGGCGACGGTTTCGGGACCCTCTACGACCTCTCGACCATCATGATCCTGTGGTTCGCGGGAGCCTCCGCCATGGCCGGCCTCCTGAACCTCGTTCCCCGCTACCTCCCGCCCTACGGGATGGCCCCCGATTGGGCGCGCGCCAACCGGCCCCTCGTCCTCGTGTTCACTTTCATCAGTCTCGTCGTGACGTACATGTTCAATGCGGACGTGAACGCGCAGGGGGGGGCCTATGCGACGGGCGTCCTGGTTCTCATGACCTCGGCGGCGGTCGCGGTCACCATCGCCCATTGGGGCGACCGGACGCGCTGGCTGTACGGGACCATGACGATGGTGTTCGTGTACACGACGCTCCTCAACATCATCGAGCGGCCCGAAGGAATCAAGATCGCCTCCTTCTTCATCGGCGGCATCGTTTTGGTGTCGATCACCTCGCGCGCGATGCGGTCCACGGAGTTGCGGGTCGGCGCGGTCAACCTTTCGCCCAAGGCTCAGGAGTTCTTCTCCTCCTTCGCCCCGAACCCGATCCGGATCATCGCCCACCGGCCGGACAAGCGAACGATCGAAGAGTACGACCGGAAAGAGCGCCAGGCCAGGGAGGATCATTCCCTGCAAAGCGGCGAAACCGTGGTCTTCCTGGAGATAATGCAGGGGGATGCGTCCGCGTTCGAGGACGACATCGACGTGCGCGGCGTGAAGATCGGGTCGCATCGCATCCTTCGTTGCACCGCACCCGCCCTTCCAAACGCCATCGCGGCGATCCTTCTCAAGGCGCAAGCCGTCTCTGGCCAGACCTCACACGCCTACTTTGGCTGGACCGAAGGCAATCCGGTCAGCTACGTCTTGAAGTACATCTTTCTTGGAGAAGGCGATACCGCCCCGGTGACTCGCGAGGTTTTGAGGCGGGCGGTCAAGAACCCCGAGGAGCGACCGAGAATCCACGTCGGTTAGGAGTGACGTCATTCCAGCCAGCGCGTGCGCCTCGGTCAAAATAGACGGGTGGTCAATCGACGAGCCGACGCCCCGCCAAAGCAGTTCGAAGAGTTCCGAGCGTCGAGCCTGTACTGCCCTCGTTGTCAGAAGGCTCAGCCGGTAGAGCAGCGTTTGCTTCTGATCCTGCCGGACGGCGAGCTTTTCGAGTACGTCTGTCAGTTCTGCTGGACGCAGCTGGGCAAGCGCAAGGTCGAGCAGGAGCGTCCGCCCCTGATCATCTAAACGCCGTTCGTGTCGGCCCGGCGACAGGCTCGCGGCAG
>JANNJB010000266.1:0-8279 GCA_031405615.1 Vicinamibacteria bacterium
GATGTCGAGCCCGTTCGTCGCGGAGCTCGCCCGCAGGCTTCAGGGTCGCGGGCCTGCCCTCGCCCTGCCCCTCAAGTGGATGGAGCAGCATCTTTCGGAATCGGGCCAGACCGTCGAACAGCTGGTGCGATTCGAGGGCCAATCGCAGGCCTCGAACCAGGTCACGGTCAGCAACAGCATCGGCGGCCTGCGCGTCATCGGAGCCATGAACTGGCGCGGGTTCGTGGAGTCGCTCAGCGTCGTTGAGAAGGAACTCCGCGGGGACCCGCAAGGCGCCTACGCCCGCATGGATTTCACCACCCGCGATCGGTATCGCCATGTCGTCGAGGCGATGGCGCGGCGGGCGAGGATCCCGGAGGCCGAAGTGGCGCGGGAGGCGGTTCGACTGGCCCGCCTCGCGCCGGCCGCGGAAGGCCCGGACGCGCACGGGCGTGCCGCCCACGTCGGCTACTTCCTGATCGACGAGGGCCGGGTTGCCCTCGAACGCGCGGTAGGCATACCTCCCTCACGCGGCGAATCTCTACTCCGCTCGCTCTCAAAGCAGCCTCTGCCCCTCTACCTCGGAGCCATCGGCCTCTCATCCTTCGCCTTCGGCGCGTTGATGTTCGCGAGGAGTCGCGAACCCTGGATGCCCGACTGGACGCTCGCGCCTCTGGGAGCGCTTCTCATCCTCGCGGCAAGCCCCCTTGCCGTGGCCCTCGTGAACCGGCTCGTCACGATGTGGACGCCTCCGCATCTCCTGCCCCGAATGGACTTCTCCAAGGGGATCCCGGAGGCCGCGCGCACCCTGGTGGTCGTTCCCACCATGCTCCTCAGTCGGGACAATGTGGAGAAACTCCTCGAAGACCTCGAAGTCCGATTCCTCGCGAACCGCGACGAGCGGCTGCATTTCGCGCTGCTGACCGACCTCCGCGACGCGCCCTCCCAGACTCTGCCGGACGACGCGGCGCTCGTTCGACAAGCGGCGCTTGGCATCGACGATCTCAACTCCAGACATCGCACGAGTGAGGAGAGGGGTCACGACATCTTCTTCCTGTTCCATCGGGCCCGCCAGTGGAATGCCCAGGAGAAGACCTGGATGGGCCGCGAACGCAAACGCGGCAAGATCGAGGAACTCAACCATCTTCTGCGCGACACCGATGCGGCGGGGGCCGCGGGCCGGTTCGATCTCATCACTGGCGACACGCGCATTCTTCCATCGGTGACGTATGTCATCACCCTCGACACCGATACCGGTCTGCCGCGCGATGCCGCCCAGCAGCTCGCGGGGGCGATGGCTCATCCGCTCAATCGCCCGCAATTCGACGAACACCTGAGGGTGATTCGAGGCCACGCGGTCCTGCAACCGCGCGTTTCGATCAGCCTGCCCTCGACGAACCGCTCGCGTTACGCCCGACTCTACGGAGGCGAACCGGGTCTTGATCCGTACACGCGGGCGGTTTCGGACGTCTATCAGGATCTCTTCGATGAGGGTTCGTTCGTCGGCAAGGGAATCTACGACGTTACGGCCTTCGACCGGGCGCTGGGACGCCGCCTGCCCGACAATCGGATCCTGAGCCACGATCTGCTCGAGGGTTGTTACACCCGCGCGGGGCTCTTGAGCGACGTTGAACTGTACGAGGACTTCCCTTCGCGGTACCGGGCCGACGTCAGCCGACGCCACCGCTGGATCCGCGGCGACTGGCAACTCGTGTCCTGGCTCTTCCGGCCGAAGACGCCCCTCTCCTATCTTTCCCAGTGGAAGCTGATCGACAATCTGCGGCGAAGCCTCGTTCCCGCGGCGCTCATCTTTCTCCTCATCGGCGCCTGGACTCTGCTGACGCCGTCTTGGTTCTGGACCGGAGCCGTGATCCTGATTCTGCTCGGGCCCTCGCTTCTGGGCCCGGGGCTCGACCTCGTCCGCTGGCCGGAGGGGGTGAGGCCGGGGGCGCATATCCGCGAGACGCTGCGTTCGACCGCGTTGGCATTGGCGAGGGCTCTTTTCGAACTCGCCTGCCTTCCCTTCGAGGCGTTCTTCAGTCTCGACGCGATCCTTCGAACCTGGGGACGTCTCCTGATCTCGCGCCGCCTGCTCGAATGGAAGACCTCGAGCGACGCCGATCGAGAGAGCACCAACGGCGGCCTCGCGGGCTCTTTCCGCGCGATGTGGGTGGCGCCCGTCCTCTCGGCGACCACCGCGTTCTACCTCGCGTCGTTCCGGCCGGAAGCGGTGGGGGCGGCGCCGATCCTCGCGCTGTGGTTCCTCTCGCCGGTCGTGGCCTGGTGGATCAGCCGGCCGATTCCCCGGCGCACCCTCGCCTTGAGGTCGGACCAGACGCGTTTCCTCCGCGAGGTCTCCAGAAGAACCTGGGCCTTCTTCGAGCAGTTCGTCACTCCTCAGGATCACTGGCTGCCTCCCGACAACTGGCAGGCGTCGAGAGCCGAAGCGATCGCCCATCGCACCTCGCCCACGAACATGGGGCTCTCTCTCCTCGCGAATCTCGCCGCCTATGACTTCGGCTACCTTCCCGCGGGATCGTTGGTCAGCCGGAGCGCGGACGCGCTCGGCGCGATGCGCCGCCTCGAGCGACATCGGGGCCACTTCTACAACTGGTACGACACGCTGACCCTGGAGCCGCTCCATCCGCGCTACGTGTCGACGGTGGACAGCGGGAACCTGGCCGGCCACCTCCTGACCCTTCGCGCCGGCTTGAACGGGCTGGGCGACGACGATGTGGCGAGCCCGCGCGTCTTCGACGGACTGCTCGACACCGCGCGGATCCTGCGAACCTCGACCACCGGAGGCGTTCCTGAAGAGGTCGGGGAAATCGAAAGAGAACTGGAAGGGATGGCCACGGCGCCCCGGGGCACGCTCCGGTCGATTCATCATGATCTTGCCCGGATGACGGACTTGATCGCTCTCGTCGACGGGCAAGCGCAGGCCGTTGCCTCGGCATCCGAGGCCGCCTGGTGGTCGAACCGACTCGCGGTTCAGGCTCGCGCCGCTCTCGAAGACATCACTTTCGTCGCGCCATGGCTTCTGCGTGGCGAAGCACCCCCGGTGCTGCGGGATTTCGCGGAAATCGACGAGGTACCCACGCTTCGCGCCCTCGCGAGTCTCGACGCCTCCTGGGAACCGCGCGTCGCGGCCCGGCTTGACGACCACCTCGGCAGCGCCGAACGCGACTGGCTCATGGCCTTTCGCGAGGACGTCATCGTGGCCAGCGTTCGCGCCCGCGACCGGATGACCACCCTCGACGGGCTCGCGCGCCAGGCCGGGGAGATGGCGAACATGGAGTACGGCTTCCTGTTCGACAAGACGCGGCATCTTCTCTCGATCGGATACAACGTCAGCGACCATCGGCTGGATCCAGGGACCTACGACCTGCTCGCTTCCGAAGCGCGCCTCGCGAGTTTCGTCGGGATCGCGCAGGGACGCCTGCCTCAGGAGAGCTGGTTCGCGCTCGGGCGTCTTCTCTCCGGAACTGCGGGCGATCCGGTCCTCCTGTCGTGGAGCGGCTCGATGTTCGAGTACCTGATGCCTCTGCTCGTCATGCCGGCGTATGACGGGACCCTCCTCGATCAGACATGTGAGGCCGCGGTATCGCGCCAGATCAAGTACGGAAGGGAGCGGGGGGTGCCCTGGGGCATCTCGGAATCGGGCTACAACACCGTCGATGCCCAGCTCAACTACCAGTACCGCGCCTTTGGGGTGCCCGGCCTCGGCCTCAAGCGCGGACTCGCCGACGATCTCGTCATCGCTCCTTACGCGACGGCGCTCGCCTTGATGGTGCGACCGGACGAGGCGTGCTCGAACCTGCAGCGGCTCGCCGAAGAAGGCGTGCTCGGCCGCTTCGGTTTCTTCGAGGCGGTCGACTACACGACCTCTCGCCAGCAAAGGGGCAAGTCCCGGGCGCTGGTCCTCGCCTGCATGGCCCATCACCAGGGCATGAGCCTGCTCGCCCTCACGAGCGTGCTGCTCAACCACCCGATGCAGCGGCGCTTCCAGTCGGATTCGGAGTTTCAATCAGCACTCCTTCTCCTTCAGGAGAGGATCCCCCGGTCGACCGGATCGTTCTCGCTCACCGCTCAACTGGGCGGGGCCCGCCTGCGCACCGTGGCCGCGGAGTCGCCCATCCGCGTCTTCAATACGCCCGACACCGAGGCGCCGGAGGTTCAGCTCCTCTCCAACGGGCGCTATCACGTCATGGTCACGAACGCGGGCGGAGGCTACAGCCGCTTCATGGACCTCGCGGTGACACGCTGGCGAGAGGATCCCACGCGCGATTCGTGGGGCTCGTTCTGCTACATCCGGGACCTCGCGAGTGGGTCTTTCTGGTCGACCTCTCATCAGCCCACGCAAAGGCGGCCGCTCACCAGTGAGGCGATTTTCTCGGAGGGTCGTGCGGAGTTCCGCCGTCACGACCAGGTGGAAGACGGCGACTTCGAGACCCACACCGATATCGTGGTATCGCCGGAAGACGACATCGAGCTGCGCCGCGTCCGCATCACCAACCGCACCCGGCAACGCAGGGCGATCGATGTCACGAGCTACGCGGAGGTGGTCATCGCGTCCGCGGCAAGCGACGCCATGCATCCGGCGTTCAGCAATCTCTTCGTCCAGACCGAGATTGTCCCGGAGCGACACGCGATTCTGTGCACCCGGCGTCCGCGCTCCATCGAGGAGCGATCTCCCTGGATGCTGCATCTCATGTCGGTGCATGACGCGCGTGTTTCCGAGGTGTCCTACGAAACCGACCGACTCCGCTTCGTCGGCCGCCACCGCTCTCCCGCGACGCCCCTCGCCATGGAGCAGGCCGGGGCGCTTCTGGGCGGGGCCGGCTCCGTCCTCGATCCGATCGTGGCCATCCGATCGGTGGTGAGTGTGAAGCCCGGCCAGACCGTCACCGTCGACATCGTGACCGGTGTGACCTTCTCGCGCGAGGCTTCGCTCGCTCTCATCGAGAGATACCAGGACCGGCGCCTCGCCGATCGCGTCTTCGAGCTGAGCTGGACTCACTCGCAGGTTGTCCTGCGTCAGTTAAACGCCACCGAAGCCGACGCGCAGATCCACGCCCGGCTCGCCAGCCGCGTGATCTACGCAAACCCGGCCTTCCGCGCCGACTCGCGCATCCTCATGCGGAACCGCCGCGGACAGTCGGGTCTTTGGGGTTACGCGATTTCGGGCGACCTTCCCATCGTCCTGCTCCGCATCAAGGACGCCGCCTCGATGGACCTGGTCCGTCAGCTCGTGCAGGCCCACGCCTACTGGCGGCTCAAGGGCCTCGCCGTGGACCTGGTGATCTGGAACGAGGACCATGGCGGCTATCTCCAGCAACTGCAGGATCAGATCGTGGGCCTCATCGCGTCTGGAATCGAAGCCAGCGTGATCGACCGGCCCGGCGGCATCTTCGTGCGTCCGGCCGCGCAGATCTCGAACGAGGACAAGGTCCTCCTTCAGTCGGTGGCGCGCGTGGTCATCGCGGACACCGAAGGGGCGCTGCTCGATCAGCTCGATCACGGCCAGCGAAAGGAGCCTCGGCCGCCGCAGCTCGTGCCGACCTTGAACTACCGCGCGAGTTCGACGCCTCAAGCAGCGCTTCCCCCCCGCCCGCTCATCCTTGAAAACGGCATGGGCGGTTTCAAGCCGGATGGGACCGAGTACGTCATCACGCTCGCTCCGAATCAGACCACTCCCCTGCCCTGGGTGAACGTGATCGCCAATCCGCAGTTTGGAACCGTTGTCTCGGAAAGCGGTTCGGCCTACACGTGGAGCGAGAACGCCCACGAATACCGGCTGACGCCCTGGTCGAACGATCCCGTGACGGACGCGAGCGGAGAGGCCATCTACATCCGCGACGAGGAAAGCGGGCACGTATGGTCGCCCACACCCTCGCCGGTCCGGGCCACTTCCACTTATGTCATCCGACACGGCTTCGGCTACACCGTATTCGAGACCCGCCACGCAGGTATCGCCTCGGAGTTGTGGGTCTTCGTCGCCATCGACGCCCCGGTGAAGTTCTCGGTGCTGAAACTGCGCAGTCTCTCCACCCGTCCGCGCCGCCTCTCTGCGACGGGATATGTCGAATGGGTGCTCGGCGACCTGCGCGAGAAGTCAGCGCTTCACGTGATGTCCGAAGTGGACCCTCGGACCGGCGCCCTCTTCGCGCACAACGCCTACAGCGCGGGCTTCGGTGATCGTGTGGCCTTCCTCGACGTCGATGACGAGGCCCGTTCGCTCACCGGCGACCGCAAGGAATTCCTCGGCCGCAACGGCACGCTGGGCAACCCCGCCGCGCTGAGGCGAAAGCACCTTTCCGGCTCCGTGGGCGCGGCCCTCGACCCGTGCGGCGCCATCCAGACCACCTTCGATCTTGTGCCCGGGCAGGAGCATGAAGTTGTCTTCCGGATGGGGGTGAGCCGGGGCGCGGCCGCCACCTCCGAACTGGTAGAGCGTTTCCGGGGCGGAGGGGCTGCGCGCACCGCCCTCGCGGCGGTGGGGAAACACTGGAGGCGCACACTCGGCGCGGTGCAGGTCGAAACCCCGGATCCAGGCCTCAACGTTCTCGCCAACGGCTGGCTCATCTATCAGACGCTCTCCTGCCGGGTGTGGGCGCGGACCGGCTTCTACCAGTCGGGCGGGGCTTTCGGTTTCCGCGATCAGCTGCAGGACACCATGGCCCTGGTGCACACGCGGCCCGAACTGCTTCGCGAACAGATTCTTCTCTCTGCCGCCCGCCAGTTCAAGGAGGGCGACGTTCAGCACTGGTGGCACCCGCCTTCGGGCCGCGGCGTCCGGACGCGGTGTTCCGACGACTATCTCTGGCTTCCCCTCGCGGTGTCGCGCTATCTGACCGCGACCGGCGACCGCACCGTCCTGGACGAACCCGTGCGGTTCCTCGAGGGCCGGCCGGTCAACCCCGGAGACGATTCGTACTACGACCTCCCGGCCCGCTCACCCGATGCGGACAGCCTCTATCAGCACTGCGTGCGCGCCATCCGTCATGGCCTCGCCTTCGGCGAGCGCGGTCTCCCCCTCATGGGCTCGGGGGACTGGAACGACGGCATGAATCTGGTCGGCATCGAAGGCAAGGGGGAAAGCGTCTGGCTCGGCTTCTTCCTGCACGAGGTTTTGAGGCGGTTCGCGGAGGTGGCGCGCCTCCAGGATGACGACCTCTTCGCACGCCACTGCGACGAGGAGCGGGTCCGGCTGCGCGCAAACCTCGAAGCAAACGCGTGGGATGGCGGCTGGTACCGGCGCGCCTACTTCGACGACGGCACGCCCCTCGGTTCGGCCGGAAATGCGGAGTGCCGGATCGACTCGATCTCGCAGAGCTGGTCGGTGCTCTCGGGCGCCGGCGATCCCGAGCGCTCGCGCGCGGGCATGGCCGCGGTCAACGAGAAGCTGGTGCGGCGCGAGGAGGGTCTGGTCCAACTCCTCGATCCTCCCTTCAGCACCTCGAGCCTCAATCCCGGCTACATCCGCGGTTACGTTCCGGGAGTGCGTGAAAACGGCGGCCAGTACACCCACGCCGCAGTGTGGGCGGCGATGGCCTACGCCGCGCTCGGCGATGCGGACCGGGCGTGGGAGGTGATGAATCTCATCAATCCCGTGAATCATTCCCGATCGGCCGCGCAGGCCGCGACGTACAAGGTCGAGCCCTATGTCGTCGCCGCGGATGTCTATGCCGTGGCCCCGCACACCGGCCGCGGAGGCTGGACCTGGTACACGGGGTCCGCGGGCTGGATGTATCGGCTGATGGTGGAATCCCTGCTCGGATTGAAGCTCGAAGGAGACGCGCTCCACCTCACCCCCTGCCTCCCCTCGGGGTGGACCGGATTCACCGTTCACTACCGCCATCGTGACACGACCCATCACATCGTGGTCTCCCGGAAACCCGGCGACCGGGGGCGAGCGGCGCCGGCGCCCGCGATGGCGATCGTCATTCCGCTCCGGAGCGACGGGGGCGAGCACACCATCGAGGTCGCCGCGTAGGCCCGCAATCACGGCGGCGGCGGCGCTGGTGTTACGCTCCGCAGGGAAACTGCAATGGCCGAGAAAACTACACCCACGCCGGGATCGACGCCGGTCGCCGACCGGATCCGGCAACGGCTCGTCGCGGCCGGGAAACGCTTCCACGCGAACGACAACATCGCGGCGTTCATCGAGGAAGGCGAACTCGAGGCCCTGCGGGTCGAAGTAGCGACAACGATCGACGGGCTGCTTCACGCCCTCGTGATCGACACCGAGAGCGATCACAACACCCAGGACACGGCGAGGCGCGTGGCGAAGATGTATC
>JANNJB010000267.1:0-3060 GCA_031405615.1 Vicinamibacteria bacterium
GACCCGAACGCGAGTGGCGTAGTCCTTCCATGAGTGCGTTTCGACAAGGACGGTGAAACGATTGCGCTGCGGGAAGTAGCCGGTCGAAAACCGCGGCGAATACACGGTGAGCACGAAGCCCGAGGCCGGGTCATCCGTCCTGGCCAGATCCGGATAGAACGGCAGGGGCAGCGAGCCCTGCGCGGCCAGTTTGCCGATGAGGGCGTCTCGCAGTTGCGTGCCGCTCGCCCGCAGGCCCAGGTCGCCTTGATTGATGGGTTCCACCTGGAGTGAGATGTCGGGTTCGAAGTCGGCTCCATCTGTCACATGGAGATCCGCGCATACGAGCGGATCCCACTGGTTGAGCAGCCGCAACATGGCCTGCATCTCCGGGGCGTCCGCTTTTACGTAATCGCGATTGAGGTTCAGATTGTGCGCGGTCGCGCGCCAGCCGGTTTCCTCGGGCCCGTTCTGATTGGGACGGTTCGCACGCCCCATGCGCTCATGCCCGTCCGTATTGAAGGCGGGCACGAAAAGCAGGGCCACGCGTTCGAGAACGCCGGCCGCAACCTCTCCGCTCAGCAGTTCGCGCAGCGCGATGAAGCCCGCGTCTTTTCCGTCGCTTTCACCAGGGTGAATACCCCCCTGAAGCATCAGCAAAGGCACACCCAGGTGTTGCAACTCCGAGGAGTCCAGGCTCCCCGCCCGCGAAACCAGAAGGGCCATGAGCGGACGTCCCTGCGCCGAACGCCCGTACTCAAAAGCGCGCGCGGCCTCGGGCCATTTGTGAGAGAACGCCGCGCAAAGGCGCTCGACTTCGTCAATGCGACCGGTTCTTCGGAAGTCGGATGTTTCCGCGATGGTCAGCAGGCTCGGCACTTCAGTACTGTTCATCTTCCGCTACCCCCAAAGACTCTCGCGGCCGCGCTTTCGGCCGGGAATCCGGTCATCGCCTAATGCGGCTGACTCTTCACGTGCTCGCGCAGTAGATCCATCCCGAAATCCCCCTTGAAGTCACGCCACACCGAGTGGATGTGGTTCCCATCGTTCTGGGTATTGTCGTACTCGATGAGGAAGGTCGGCCCCTGCACGCGGTAATAGTGTTTCTTGCCCCGCTCCAGCTCGCCGGCCCACGCGAACGCGATCGTATCGAGGCCGGCCTTCTTCAGTTTCTCCATTCGCTCTTCCGCGACCTCAGGGGCCATGGCGTCGAGATAGACCTCGATGACCTTCATCAGGAGATCGCGCTGGCTCGGGGTCAGGGCGCTGAACGGGAGGCCGACGGGCGACAAGGGGCTCACGGCCACCTTGTTGGAGGTCACGATGTCGTTCGGGGCCACGTTCTCGATCACCACTCTTAGCCGTTGCGCGTCGTCGAGCGAGACCAGAAAGGCTCGCGCGGTGTCTTCGAGCACTCCCAGGACCCGGAGACCCTTCCTGGGTCCGTCACGGACTTCCGCGGGATTCGTCCCGAAGAATGAAGGGGACGTGGCGAGCTGCGTTCCATTCACGAGCGTGAAATGGAGCGACAGATGATGCCCCTCGACACGAAATCCCCACGTGTGGCTGGTCGAGGGCTCGCCGAAGATGGAAAAGAAGTACAGCTCAGGATCTCGACCGAGCCGACCTTCCGGCGCCTTCACGCCCTGCGCCCCCTCCAGCGCCGCCAGCACGGTCTCGAGGTCCATGATCGCGGTCGCCGTGAGATAGCCCCTCTGGCTGAGGCCCGCCTTGAGCAACTCCCGAGCGAGCCTCTTCTGCTCCTCATTCATGGACTTCAGCGGAACTCCCTGACGCGGCCACGCGGACGGGGGTTGCCCGGTCGGAATGAAATGCCACCGAAGGCGCTCCTCGGACTCGAAGGCGATCAAAGTCTGCGAACGCTGCTCCGGAGTCAGGACGGCCAGAAAACGCGTCGCGGCGTCTGCCATGTTCGCCATCGCTTGACGTTCCGCTGCCACCGTCAGACCGAGAACCGTCAAGCCGATCGCGAAGACTGCTACCGGCCACCGACGAATCAGCTTTTTCATTGCGGGCCAACGTTATCCGAAGATGCAGACGGTTTCGGATTGGCTAGACTGTCCGGCTCATGGCCCTCCTGCCTGGCTCTCGGCTCGGACCGTATGAGATCGTCGCGTCGATCGGCGCTCCGAGCCAAGGCTTTGGTCGCCTGAGTCAAGATATGGCCACATGTAGCTATACTTGGAGGATGGAAGCTGGCGTTCGAGAGTTGAAGGACAACCTGAGCCTATACATTCGCCGAATCGAAGCCGGAGAGAGCGTCACGGTGACGGCGCACGGGCGCATTGTGGCCGAGTTGGTGCCCCCGGCGCTCGGATCGAAGGCGGGCCGCCGTCGGTACGACGAGTTGGTCGCGACAGGGGTTGTTCAGCCGGCGATTGAGGACGGCGATCCGCTCGAAGACTGGCCCGATCTCCGGCTTCCGCCGGGTACGGCCGCAGCGTTGATCGATAGCGACCGTGGCGAAGCGTAGGGCGCGAGCCGCTCGCCCGCGTCGTCGTCTAAGGGCGGTGGGCGCGACTACCGACGTGCCATTCGCCCTTCGCTATGTCGAGTCGAGCGCGCTGGTCGCGGCGCTGCTCGAGCGCGATGCCGCTGCTCGGGCGGCGATTCGCGGACCAGGTCGGCGCGTGTCGTCCTCGCTCACCCTCGCTGAAGCGACACGAGCGGTCATACGAGCCAGGGCCACCGGGCGCCTGACCGCAGCCGACGAACGGAAGGCAGTGCGCGCCCTCCAGGTGTTTTCACGACGATGCGATCTCGTGGCCGTGACCGACGCGGTGCTCGCTCGCGTCGGCCGTTTGTTCCCGGTCGAGCCCATTCGCACGCTCGACGCCGTGCATCTGGCGACGGCTGAGCAGCTCGGGGAGCCCCCGGCCCTCGTGACGATCGTCACGCGTGATGTTCGGGTCCGAGAAAACGCCTTGGCGCTCGGCTACGCCGTCGAATAGGTCAACCGATGGCCCTCCTGCCTGTGCCCACGCGCATGTTGGCCACCATCTGAGGCGGCGGGACGGTGATGACCTTGGCGCCCTTCATCGGATCGATACCGGCCGAGGC
>JANNJB010000268.1:0-28713 GCA_031405615.1 Vicinamibacteria bacterium
CGTTCGACCTCCAGCAGCCTGACTTCGGCGCCTCGGGGAAGATTCGGCGAAGCGCCATGATGGTGAGGGTCATCACGTCCAAGGAGCAGCGCCGGCCGGAAGACCCCACGTCTGAACCTTTCTCCGCGGGGACGCCATGACCGCAGGGAGCGGCAGAATGGGTGTGGACGCGGCGATCGCCTCGTTTCGACGCAGGAAATGGGTGGCTCTTTTTGTCTTCGCCCTCGTTCTCTCCGCGGCGTTGACCTTCGCGAAGTCGTTGCCGAACCTCTATCAGTCGACCGCGATCGTCCTGGTCGAGCGCCCTTCCTCGCCAAACGGCTCGGACGACGTCGAGTCCCGCCTCCAAAGCATCCGGCAGGAGATCCTGAGCCGCACCCGGCTCGCGGAGCTGATCGGGCGGCTGGACCTGTATCCCGAGATGCGCAAACTCACCTCCATGCAGAACGTGGTCGACCGCATGCGGCGCGACGTTCGGATCGACGTGTCGGGCACAGACCAGGCGACGGGCCGCGGCACCATCGCCTTCTCTCTCGGCTACCGCGGCCGCGATCCGGTGAAAGTCACGGTGGTGGCGAACGCGCTCACGAACTCCTACCTCGAGGAGGACGCCCACCTGCGCGACCGGCAGACCAGGGGCGCCGCTGCCGTCCTGCGCACCCAGCTCGAAGAGGTCAAGAAGCGGCTGGCCCCGCAGGAGGCGCGCATGGCCGAGTTCAAGAGGAACCACGCCGGCGAGCTGCCTCAACAGGCGGATGCGGGGCTCATCGCCATCGAGCGCCTGAGCGGGCAACTGCAGAGGGTGACCGAGATGCGAAGCGCGGCCGCGGACCGCCGCGCGGCTCTCCTTCGCGAGTCGGGAGAACCGGCCGCCGCCGAGGCCCAGGATCCGGATCGAGCGCGCCTGGCTCGCCTCACCCAGGAACTCGCGGCCCTGCGGACAAAGTTCAGCGAGAAGTATCCAGACGTCATCACGAAGAAGAGCGAGGTCGAAAGCCTCACCCAGGTGGTCGCGCAAAAGCCGGTGGTGGATCGCTCCCTGCCGCAGCTCGAACAGCTGAACCGCGAGATCCGCACCCACCAGGCCGAGGAGAGCCGGCTTCGGAGCGAGATCGGGATGCTCGAGCGCCGGGCGGCCGGGGCGCCGTTCCGCGAACAGGAATATCAGGTCCTCTCCCGCGACTACGCCACCACGCGCGACTTCTACGACTCTTTGCTGAAGCGATATGAAGAAGCGCAGCTGGCCGAGGCCCGTGAAGAGGGACCACAGGGACAAAGGCTCCGTCTCCTCGATCCGGCGATAGCTCCCGTCGATGCGATCGCCCCCGACCGCCTCCGCCTCGCCATTTTCGGCCTGATCGCGGCCCTGGCCCTCGCGGTGGTCGGGGTGGCGGCGGCCGAGAGGTTCGACACCTCCTTCCACTCCGCGGAAGACCTGGCCCGCCACACGCGCGTTCCGGTCCTCGTGCGGATTCCGCGAATGCCGAACGATTCCGGCGAAGACCGAAGCCGGTCGAGACGCCGCGCGGCCTTGATGACCCTCGGTCTCGTGATCGGGGTCTTCCTGACCATAAACGCGTCAAGACTGCTCGCCCACGAGAACGAAGGGGTCGTCGCCCTGCTCGCCCCAAGGAGCCGCTCATGAGCACCATTCCGGATGTTCGTGTCACATTGCCGGCAACCCGCGCCGCTTCGAAGGAAGCGCCGGCCGCGCAGGCGCAGAGGATGCCTCAGACCTACGCAAGCGAGCAGTATCGCGTGCTGAGCCACATCGTCCAGCAGCTCGGGAAACTCGGCAAGCGTGTGATCGCGGTTTCGAGTCCGGTGGCAGGCGATGGGAAGACCACGACGAGCATCAACCTCGCGGCGACTCTCGCTCAGGCCGGAGACGCCCGGGTGCTGCTCATCGACGCGGACCTGCGCCGCGGTTGCCTCGCCGATCAGCTTGGCATTGGGAGATCCGCCGGCCCGGGTCTTGCGGGCGCCATCTCCGACCCATTATGCCGGCTCGAATCGGTGACGCGGCGCCGGGTCGGTTTGAACTTCGCCCTCCTGCCCGCGGGCCCCTATCCGCCGATGCCCTATGAGGCGCTGCGTTCGGCGCGCATGGGCGAGATCCTCGCGGAGGCGCGCCAGCAATTCGACTATGTGCTCCTCGACACTCCGCCGGTGGTGCCGGTGGCCGACCTTCGCGCCGTGAGCGACTGGGTGGACGGAATTTTCCTGGTGGTGAGCGCGCATGTGACGCCGCGCGGCCTTTTGGACGAGGCGCTCTCGTCCATGGATGCCGAGAAGGTCGTGGGCATCGTCTACAACGGAGACGATCTTCCCCTCTCCGGGCAGTACCGCTCTTACTACAGCTACGGGGAGCCGGGGTCAACACCCCGCCGTTCTCCCTCGATCCTCGGCGTCACGGGCGGAAGGTGAATCCCATGAATCTCCTCGCTGGGAAAGGGCGCCGGTCGTGCTGCTGACTCTGGCCTCACTCGAAGGCGCGACGTTGTTCCTCGTCGCCTGGCTTCGCCTCGGCCGCAGCGGGGGACTTGTCGGGGGCTTCGCCCCGGTGGAGATTGTGCACGCCCTGCTCATCGCCTTGTGCGGCCTCTTCGCATTCCACTTCGCCGACCTCTATGAGTTGCGAAGAGTGCGGAGGTTCCGCCAGTTCCTTTCGCGATGGCCGGGCGCTCTCGCGATGACGTTCGGTCTTGCCGCCCTCCTCTCGATAGCACCGGACTTTCGAACCACCTGGCGGTTCCTGGCGGAGACCGTGGTGATTGGGGGCCTCGCGATCCTCCCGCTTCGCGCTCTCCTCCATCACCTCTTCTCGGTCCATCCCTTCAGCCGCCGCGTTCTCGTCATTGGCACCACCGAACTCGCGGGCAAGGTGGTTTCCGAGATGCTCGCCACCCCCGACCTTCGGGACGTGGTGGTGGGCGTCGTCGAAGACGGCGCCGGCGAGTTCAAGCCCGACCTCCCCACCCTCCGCCTCGGCTCGATCGAAAACCTGGGACGGATCATCGAGGGGTTCGAGCCCGACCTGATCGTGTGCGCCACCTGCGAGCAGCAGGACCCGTTCGTGGTGAGAGAACTCTTGAAGCCCCGTTCCCGCGGCACTCCCATCGAGGATGGTGTCGCGGCCTATGAACGTCTCACGGGAAAGATCGCGATCGAATACGCGGAGCCGCGCGCCATCCTCTTCGCGAACGAATCGGAGGCCTCCTGGCTCACTTTGTTCGCCGCGCGCGTCGTGAGTTTCGTGGTGGCGCTTGTGGGCCTCATCGTCCTGCTTCCTTTCCTCCTTCCCGTGGCTCTCCTCATAAAGATGGACTCGGAAGGACCGGTCTTCTTCCTCCACGAGCGTGTGGGCCTGGGCGGTCGCCCTTTCCGCCTCATCAAGTTTCGGACCATGTCCATGGGCGGGGCGCTTTCCGAGTGGGCCGCCGACAACCACCATCGCACCACCCGGGTGGGGCACTCGCTGCGGCGGTTCCGCATCGATGAACTGCCTCAGTTCGTGAACATCCTGCGGGGCGACATGAATCTGGTGGGCCCGCGGCCTCATCCCATCTCCAACGTCGCGCTCTTCACCGAGAACATTCCCTACTACGGCCTGCGGTGTTCGGTGCGGCCCGGCGTCACCGGCTGGGCCCAGATTCGATATGGGTACGCGAACAACCTCGCGGAAGAGACGGAGAAGATGCGCTACGACCTGCACTACATCAGGCATCTCTCGCTCGCCATGGACCTGCGCGTGCTGTTCGAGACGGTGAAGGTCGTGATCACGGGCAGCAAGCCCGCGACTCTCGCGGATGAGAAGGGCGCTCAGCTTCTGCCCATTTACTTCGGCGACGAACACCCGAGCAGGAGACGCGCAGCACTTCGCCTGTCTCCGCCGCCGCAAGCGCTCACGGCTGGTCCCGCGTGGGGCAACGAAGTGACTTCGATCGACGAACAGCGAGCCAAGGGGCGAAGCTCCTCTTCCCGGGACGTCGCGTGACGATTCAGGACGCCTCGAAACCCGCCTTCGCGGTCGCGGCGGACTGGTGGCGCCCGGTCCGTCAAACCGAGGCCTCAAACGACCCGATCCGCCCTGTCGTTTCTGGCGACGCGGACGCGAGCTCCCTTGCCTATCGCGCTCTGATCACCTTCACCTGCTTTCTGCTGCTTGCGCCGCAGAATCTTTTCCCGGTGCTCGGCACTCTCCGGATCGTGCTCCTCGCCGGCGTCATAGCCATCGTCGCGCACGTGCGCGACCGCTGGGCCCTCGGCCTGCCTCTGGCGAGGCCCGGCCGGGAGATGACCCTTGCCGGGTTGATCCTTCTCTGGTCGGTCCTCGGCATGCCCTTCTCCCAATGGCCGGGAGGGAGCCTCGCACTCCTGCTGGACCTGTTCATCAAGTCGCTCGCCTTCTTCTGGCTGATCGCCAACCTGATCGACACCCTGCCCCGGCTGCGAACCATGACGAAGGTGCTCACCGCGCTCACGGTGACCCTTGGCCTCGTCGGGATCTGGAACTACCTCTCCGGAGTGTTCGCGCCCACGCGGGACATCCGAATCCTTGGCTACAACGCCGGCCTCACCCGAAACCCCAACGATCTCGCGCTGATGATCAATCTGATCCTTCCGATGAGCGTGGCCCTGCTCCTCCTGTCTTCGCGACCTTTGGCGCGGCTCCTCCTCGCGGGCGCGATCCTCATCCAGGCGTGCGCCATCGTTCTCACGTTCTCGAGGGCGGGTTTCCTGACTCTCGCGACGACTGGCTTTGTGTTCGGCCTGCGGCTGGTGCGCCGCCCGAGTCGGGGGCTCGTCTTCGCCGGGCTTTGCGGAGCCCTTCTGGCCCTGCCTTTCCTTCCCGCCTCTTACACGGATCGCATCCTCACGATGGGCAGCCTCGATGCGGATCCCACCGGGTCGGCGCAGGCTCGCTGGACGGGGACGGTGGCGGCTATGGAACACGCGCTCGAAAACCCGTTCCTGGGCGCCGGGCTCGGGATGAACATCCTGGTCCTGAACGACTCGGTAGGAGCCACGTGGAGGCGGGTGCACAACGTCTATCTCGAATACGCGGTGGACCTCGGCATGCCCGGGCTGATCCTCTTCCTCATGCTCCTGTTTTCGAGCTGGCGCAGCGTTCGGCGAGCCACGAAGAGTCTCAACCCTGAGGTGGCGCAACTCGCGGAAGGCATCGAGATCAGCCTTCTCGCGTTCTCGGTGGCCGCTTTCTTCCACCCCGCCGCCTACGAGTTCTACTTCTATTTCATCGCCGGGCTGGCCGTGGCCGCGAAGGTCGTGAGTCAAAGAAACGCAGGGGTGCCGGCATGAGCGCGCCCGCGACCGGCGGGGAGCGAGTCCCGGCACTCACCTTCCTCACCAACTTCCTCATCGGAGGGACGGAGCGGCAGGTGCTGAATCTTGTGCGGAATCACGACCGCACCCGGTTTGACGTGCACCTTGGCTGTTTCCGACTCGCCGGCCCGCTGCTCACGGAACTCGATGCCTCCAAGGTGTCTCTCTCCGAATACCCCATCAAGACCCTGCCCAGTCCGAGAACGTTGTGGCAGCAGTGGCGTCTGATCCGCTACATCCGCGCCCATCGCATCCGCGTCGTCCACGCCTTCGGCTTCTACGCAAACGTCTTTGCGATTCCCGCGGCCCGGCTCGCCGGCGCCCCCCTCGTCATCGCCTCGATCCGCGACACCGGCGACCACCTGACCTGGCTGCAAAAGGCGATGCAGAAGTGGGCGTGCCGCGCCGCACACCACGTGCTCGTTAACGCTCTCGCGGTCAGGACGGTCCTCGTGGAGCAGGGTTACGACCCCGCCCATATCACCGTGATTCGAAACGGAATCGATGTCGCCCGGTTCAGGGGTGTCGAAAGTCGACGAGCGGCGCGAGCGCTCCTCGGCATCCGAGACGAAGCGCCCCTGATCGCGGTCTTCGCTCGACTCAATCCGCTCAAAGGTCTCGAGTTCTTCCTCGAAGCCGCCGCCTTGCTGAGCGGGCAGTTCAAGGATGCGCGTTTCCTCATCGTGGGCGACAGCATTTCGCGGGAGTATCGCGACGAACTCGAAGGAAAAGCCAAAGCCCTGGGCCTCGGCACACGAGTCTTCTTCACGGGCTTCAGGACAGATATCCCCGAACTCCTGGGTGAGGTGAGTGTCCTGGTCCTGCCCTCCCTCGCCGAAGGACTCTCGAACGTGATCCTCGAAGGCATGGCCGCGGGAGTGCCCGTGGTGGCCACGCGGGTGGGGGGCAACCCCGAGATAGTTGAGGATGGCGTGAGCGGTCTGCTCGTTCCCCCGCGGGACGCATCTGCCCTCGCCGAGGCGATCGGATCGCTGATCGCGGACCCGGGGCGTCGCGAGGCGATGGGCCGCGCCGGCCAGAAGCTGGCGATCGAGCGTTTCTCTCTCGAGGCCACCGTGGCCCAGACCGAGGAGCTTTATGAGCGCCTGCTCCGCCCCTCTCCCAAGCGGCGTCCGCAACCAACCCCGCTTTCATCCCCGCCTCTTCCCGAGGAAAAGTGGCGATGAGCGCCGAACTCCTGAGGTTCCCGTCCCCGCGGGCCACCCTTCCCGTGTCCCTCGCCGTGGTCGAGCCCGGGCTTCGCGTGGACACAATAGACGACCCTGCGCGGTTCGCCGCGCTCCGGGATCCCTGGAACGAGCTGCTCGAATCGAGCTCTTCGAACACCGTCTTCCTGACCTGGGAATGGCTGAGCACCTGGTGCGCCCATCTCTCCGCCGGAACGAAGCTCCACGTCATCACGGTCCGTCGCGGATCCCAGATCCTCGCCATCGCTCCGTTCGTGTCGCGGGGCACGAGTCTCCTCGGCGCGTTGCGTCTCTCCTTCATCGGCACGGGCCGGGTGGGATCCGACTATCTCGATATTCTCGTGCGACACGGCGCGGCCGCCGAGGCGATTGCGAAACTTTCGGCTCACCTTGTTCAGACGGACGCGCAGCTCGACCTCGCCCAGGTTCGGGTCAGCGCCAGCGCCGCCCGCCTTCTCGCCCGCGACCTGCGACTCTCCGGGGGTCTGGTGGGCGCTACGCGCACGCACCGGTGTCCTTACATCGATCTTAAGGGCCTCACGTTCGATTCCTATCTCGCGAGCCTTGGTTCCGAGCACCGTTACAACTTCCAGAGAAAACTTCGCAAGCTGGAGACGGCGCACGCGATGAGGTTCGAACCCGTCGACTCCGAGGCGAGACGTCGCGAATTGCTGCCGGTGTTGTTCGAGCTGCACCGGTTGCGATGGAGCGAACGAGGCGGCTCCGATGGTCTTTCGGGCGAGGGAATCCGCGGGTTCCACGAGGAGTGGTCGCGGCTGGCCCTCTCGCGTGGCTGGCTTCGGTTCTTCATCCTGTGGCTGAAGGACACCCCCGCCGCCGCGTTCTATGGCTTCCGGTATGGCCGCGTTTTCTCCTTCTATCAATCGGGCTTCGACCCCCGTTTCTCCAAACTCAGTGTTGGCCTCGTGACCATGGGCCTGGCGATCCGGAGCGCCCTGGATGAAGGCGCTGCCGAATTCGATCTTCTCCACGGTGAGGAGTCGTACAAGCTCCATTGGGCGAAGCGGTCGAGACGCCTTTTCCGTTTGAGCGTGTTTCCAGGGGGCGGGCTCGGCCATCTCGCGAGGGCCGGCGCCTCGGCGCGGGAGTCCGCGCGCCGCCTGATGCGCCGGCTTCCTGCCCGACTGGTCTCTCGCCTCACCGCCCAAAGAAGAGGAGGGGCTCAGTAATGCGCCGCTTCGTCAGATCCGTCGTCGCCCATGGCCTCGCACGGACCGGCGCCGATCGTTGGATGGGCCGCATCTCAGGAGTTGCGAGCGAACCCCTGATCCTTGGATACCACCGCGTTCTCCCCGACGACGTCACGATCCCGACGCGAGGCGTGCCCAGCATGGGCATCAGGGTGTCGACGCTGCGCCGTCATCTCGAGTTCATCGCTCGGCGATTCGAGTTCGTTTCTCTCGACGAAATGGGCGCGCGCGTCGAAGCGGGCGCCGCGTCCGGGCTCGCGGCCCTCACCTTCGATGATGGCTACAAGGATTTCGCCGAGAACGCCTTTCCCCTGCTCCAGAGCATGGGCATTCCGGCCGCGGTGTTCGTGGTCACGACGCTCCTCGAAGAGGGTGGAGGCTTTCTACACGACCGCGTCTACTCGGCACTCGATCGCGCGATCCGCTCCGGCGGTTCGAAGCGCGTCCTGGCTCTCCTCGCCGGGGAGGGTCCTCCGCTCGCGGCTCTCCCGGATCAGGCCTTCGCGGCCACCCGCCTGCTGCTCCAGACGTACGACCGGCAGGCCCTCACGCGACTCTCCGCCGCCCTCGAAGACGAGTTCGGAAGGGGAGAGACCTCGCCCCGCTCCCTTTCGTGGGACGACCTCATCCGCATGTCGCGGCTCGGCCTCACCGTCGGCTCCCATACGCGGACACACGCGTTGCTGCCTCGCGAGACGCCCGCCCGCGTGATCGAGGAGACCGTGACGTCCCGTGCGGAGATCGAGGCGAGGCTCGGTGTTCCCGTTTCGCACTTCGTCTATCCCGACGGCTGCTTCGACCGCGCCGCGGTCCAGGCGGTCGCGGCCGCCGGCTACCGCTTCGCGTACACCGGCTGCAAGCACCAGGATCCCGACCATCCCCTGCTGACCCAGGCGCGCCGCGTGTTCTGGGAGGGCTCGACCGAGGGTGTTTCCGGGGGCTTTTCGCAGGACGTTTTGAGCGGCCAGCTGAATGGGATCTTCGATCGGTCCCGCCCTTGCCTCGACACGCATGGCCTCAAGCCACCCGCACCGTCGCGGACCACGATCGCGATCGTGGCGCCGAGCCTCGACGTGCCGGGAGGACAAGCCGTTCAGGCCGCAGCCCTTGTGTCGTGCTCTCGCCAGGAAGGAATCGACGTTGCGTTCATCGCCACGAATCCACGTTTTCCCCGCGGGCTCCGGTTTTTAAGAGCGGTGCCGGTGGCGCGCACGATTCTCAACCAGGCCCTCTATGCCGCGAGCCTTTCCCGTTTGCGCAAGGCCGACGTCGTACACGTCTTCTCCGCCTCGTACTGGTCGTTCCTGCTGGCTCCCGTGCCCGCGATGATCGTGGCGCGGGCTCTGGGCAAACGCGTGATCCTCAACTATCACAGCGGGGAAGCGAGCGATCACCTGAAGCATTGGCGGGGCCTGGTCCATCCCTGGCTGGGCCTCGCCCACCGGATCGTCGTCCCGTCTGAGTACCTTCGCCAGGTCTTCGGGGAGCACGGATACCGGGCCCACGTCGTGCCGAATGTCGTTGATACCGGCCTCTTCGTATACCGGGAACGCGGCGCTTTGCAGCCGAGGTTCCTCTCGACCCGGATGCTCGAACCCAACTATGGCGTCGACGTGGTGGTCAAAGCCTTCGCCGTGGTGAAGCGCCGGTTCCCCGAGGCGACGCTCACCATCACGGGATCGGGGAGTGAGGAAGCACGCCTCCGCCGCCTGGCCCAGGGCATCGCGGGCATCACGTTTCTGGGACGCGTGCGGCCCGAGCGCGTGCCCGCGCTGTGCGATGGCGCAGATGTGTTTCTCAATGCCCCCCTCGTGGACAACCAGCCGCTATCCGTTCTCGAGGCCTTCGCGTCGGGCCTTCCGGTGGTGACCACCGCAGCGGGGGGCATCGCCACGATGGTGAGTCACGGCGAGTCCGGTCTGATCGTGCCTCCGGCCGACGCTCAGGCGATGGCCGAGGCGGCGATATCGCTCCTGCGCGACCCTGGCCTTGCGCGCCGGATCGCGCGCGGAGGTCACACCGTGGCGATTGGTCACTCCTGGAGCCGGGTGCGCGATCAGTGGAGGGAGATGCACTCGAGCCGAGGGGCCGATATCCGGTTGAACGCGCGATCCCCCGCGGCCCTCGCGGAGGAACGGCGATGTTGACCCGGCTTCTCAAGATGGGCCTCGGAGAGGTCGCGGATCGCAGCCGACAGAAGGCCTCGATGTGGTTCGAGCGAAACGCAGTGAGGACGCCCCAGTCGCGACATCGCGCCCACCGGTCGGCCGGAGGCGATCATGAGTTCGCGGCCCGGCAGTCCCTCGACTACTTTCAGGCGACAGGTCCCGATCGGTTCTTCGCGGGCGTTGCCGATCCTCAGAGTCCGGGGCTTTTCGAAAGTCTCTCGCCGAACGCGCAAGCGGGTGTGCTTGCCTCGGCCGAGAGTGTTCGAGCCGGGCGCTTTGATCTGCTCGGCTACAAGGGACTCTTCTTCGGCGATCCCATCAACTGGAGGCTGGATCCGATCTCGGGGCAGACGTCTCCCCTCGTTCACTGGACGTCGATCAACGCCCTCGACTCCGCGGTGGTGGGAGACAGCAAGGTGGTGTGGGAGCTGAACCGGCTGCAGTTCCTCGTCACCCTTGGTCTGGCCTACCGGGCAAGCGGAGATGAAAGGAACGCCTTCGCCTTCGCGAGCCTCGTCCGGGCCTGGATCCGCGACAACCGGACCGGCTTTGGGATCAACTGGGTCAGCTCTCTGGAGGCGGCGTTCCGAATCGTCTCGTGGAGCTGGGCCTTGTCGCTGTTTCGCTGGTCTCCGCATCTCACCCCGGACCTGTTCTGGGAAATGACGGGAGCGATCGAGACCCACGCGGCTCACGTCGAGCGGTACCTCTCCCGCCATTCATCACCCAACACCCATCTGACCGTCGAGGCGCTCGGTCTCTTTTACGCGGGCACGCTCTTTCCGGACAATCCGCTGGCCGCGCGCTGGCGAACCCTCGGCCAGGGCATTCTGGATGAACAGATCCATCACCAGGTCCTCCCCGATGGTGTGTACTTCGAGCAGGCCACCGCGTATCAGATCTACACGATCGAGATCTACCTGCACTACCTGATTCTGGCCGCGCGGAATCATGTGCCGGTGCCCGCGGACATCGCGGCCAGCGTTCAACGAATGCTCGACGTCATCCTGGCCCTGCGTCGGCCCGATGGTGGCGTCCCCTCGATCGGCGATGGGGATGGCGGGTCCCTGCTTCCTCTCGTGCGCCGGGAGCCCGACGACGCGCGCGGCGTCTTTTCCGTGGCCGCGGCATTCTTTGGCCGCCCCGACTTCGCCTGGGCGGCCGAGTCGGTTCAACCCGAGGCCCTGTGGCTGCTCGGTCCTGCCGCGATCGCGGTGTTCGAAGCCACCGGAGCTGCACCTCCAGCTTCGGCCTCGCGCGCGTTTCCTGGCGGCTACGTGGTGATGCGTTCGGGCTGGCAGCGCACCGCCCATCACCTGGTGTTCGATGTGGGACCGCTTGGGTGTCCCATGAGCGGGGCGCACGGTCACGCTGATCTTCTGAGCGTCGTGGTCAGTCCGTTCGGCGAACCGTTCATCGTCGACCCCGGCACTTGCGTTTACGCCGCCGATCCCGCCTTCCGCCGGCATTTCCGCGGCACCGCCGCGCACTCAACCGTGACCGTGGATGGCCTCGGTCAGGCCGAGCCCGCGGGGCCCTTCAGCTGGCAAGAGCGCCCCGAAGCACGCCTGGGCCGATTTGAATCCAACGCCGACTTCGATTTCGCCGATGCGAGCCACGACGCCTATAAGCGCCTGGCGGATCCGGTCACTCACCGGCGGCGCGTGGTGTTCATCAAGTCCCCAGGCTACTGGGTCATCGTGGATGATCTCGCGGGTTCGGCGGAGCACCGTTTTGAGCAGGGTTTTCAGTTCACAGCACTCCCCGTGGGCCGGACTCCGGATGGTTGGGTACGCGCCAGGGGCTCACGAGGCCGCGGACTCTTGATCAGGACGTTCGCCAACGCGGCGGTCGAGACCAGGATTGAATCCGGTTCGCTTCAACCCATCGCCGGATGGATCTCGGCCAACTACGGCCAGCGCTCTCCCGCACCCTTGCTCGTGTTCAGCGTAGCGGCGTCCGCGTCCATCCGGATGGTCACCCTGCTGTTCCCGGTCGAAGACGCCGGAGCCGAGCCGCCGCGCGTGCGCGCGATCGGGGATGAGGGGCGGGCGCCCAGGGGCCTTCGTTTCGACGACACGAACCAGGTCCTCCGCTTCGACCCCGACGCGTTCGCCCTTGAAGGACTTCCGCCATGGAAACCCTGACCCGCCTCACCCGACGCGAGCACTGGGACGCGGTGCATGCCTTCGAAAAGGCCGATGCCCGGAAGACTCCCGAAGCGGAGAAGAGCTGGGCACGCCGCACCCTGAAGGGGCTGGTCGGAAGCCGCTTCATCGAATACATGTCGAGTTACGACGACCATCAGATCTGGGACCTTCTCTACCGGCGTCACCTGCCCCTTCCCGGGGCAACGGTGGTGGAGATCGGCAGCGCTCCGGGCGACCATCTGGTGAAACTGAGCGAGACCTTCGGCCTCGTGCCTTACGGCATCGAATACTCACCCGCGGGGGTCGAAGTCAATCGGTCTCTCTTCGCGAGCCGCGGCCTCGACCCGAGCAACGTCCTTGCGATGGACTTCTTCTTCTCCGAGGAGTGCCAGGAGGCCAGTCGCGAGCGCTTCGACGTGGTGGTGTCCCGCGGCTTCATCGAACATTTCGAGGAGCCCCGGTCCGTGGTCGACCGCCACATCGATCTTCTCAAGCCCGGCGGGCTCCTGGTTGTGACCATCCCGAACCTTCGGGGCGTCAACCACGCCTTGACCCGGCTCTTCCACCCCGAACTCATTCCCATGCACAACCTCTCGATCATGTCGAAGGCGCCGTTCCTCCAGCTCTTCGACACCAACCGGGTGAGGCCCCTCGTCTGCGCCTATGTGGGGACCTTCAGCTTTTATCTCTTCAATGTGAAGGAAGGCTCTCGCCTCGCCCCTCTGCTGCGTCTGTGCATGAAGGCCCAGAGTCTCTTGAACGTTTTGTTCCGGACCTGCCTCGGAGATCGGGGCGCCGAGAATCGTTTCACCAGCCCGCAGCTCATCTTCATCGGCGTCAAGAGATAGCCATGTGCGGCATCGTCGGGATCCTTCGCCTCCATCCATCCGCTCCAAGAGTGGACACGGAGCGGCTGACCCGCATGCGCGATGTCCTGCGCCATAGAGGACCGGACGGAGAGGGCCTCCACATCAAGGAGCCCATCGGCCTCGGGCATCGGCGTCTCGCGATCGTGGACATCGAAGGCGGAGCGCAGCCCATGTGCAACGAGGACGGCACGGTGTGGATCACCTTCAACGGAGAGATCTACAACCATGCTTCGCTCCGTCCCGGCCTCGAGGCCCGCGGCCACCGGTACAAGACGCGCAGCGACACCGAAACCATCCTTCACCTCTATGAGGAGATGGGGGAGCGTTGTGTCGAACGCCTCTCCGGAATGTTCGCCTTCGCGATCTGGGACGAAAAGCGCGAGCGGTTGCTCCTCGCCCGGGACCGGCTGGGAATCAAGCCGCTCTATTACGCGATCAACGACCAGGAGCTGGTGTTCGCTTCCGAAGTGAAAGCGCTCCTCGAAGCCGGGCACCCGCCGCGGCTCAACGATCGTGCTCTGAGCGAGTACCTGGCCACGCGTTTCGTGTCGGGGGCTTCGACCCTCTTCGAAGGGGTCAAGCGGCTGGAGGCGGGAAGGACGCTCACGTGGTCGCGCGAGGAGGGCTTTGTCGAGCGGCGGTACTGGTCCATTCCGCCGGTGTCCGAAGACACTCACTCTCCGCAGGCAGAGCGGGCGGAGGTTCTGGCGCTTCGCCTGCGCGAAGCGGTGAAGAGCCACCTCATGAGCGATGTTCCCCTGGGGCTCTTCCTGTCCGGCGGCATCGATTCGAGCGGACTCCTCGGCCTCATGGCTCCTCTCATGCGGGAGCCGGTCCGCACCTTCGCGGTGGGTTTCGCCGAGCGCGGGGCTTCCGAGCTTGCCTATGCGCGACTCGCCGCCGAGCGTGCCGGATCCATCCACCGCGAGCTGGTTGTTTCCGCGGACCAGTTCTTCGCCGAGCTGCCTCGCCTGATCTGGCATGAAGACGAACCGATGGCGTTCGCCTCGAGCGTGCCCTTGTACTTCCTTTCGCGGCATGCCCGCGATCACGTCAAGGTGGTGCTCACCGGCGAAGGTGCTGACGAATTGTTCCTCGGCTACAACCGCTACCGCGTCACCGCCTGGAACGAAAGGCTCGGGCGGGCCTATGCGTCGATGCTTCCCCAGGCCGCCCGCCGCGGCGTGCGCGGTCTGGTGAAGCGCCTTCCGCGCAAGGCCGGCCGCTACCTTGGACGGAGCTTCCTCGGCCAGCCGCCCGGCATGAGGTCTTTGTTTTGCGAGAACTTCGCGGTGTTCGATTCCTCGCGCCGGGAACGTCTGGTCGACCCGCAGATGCTCCGAAGTTCGGGGGATGCCCATGGTGAGGAAATGCGCTGCTACGACGAAGCTTCAGGAACGCCCCTCGATCGCATGAGCCGAGCAGACCTTCAGACGTATCTGGGTCGGCTCCTGATGAAGCAGGACACGATGAGCATGGCCGCCTCGATCGAAAGCCGCGTGCCCTTTCTGGATCACGAGCTTGTGGAGCACGTCGCCGCTTTGCCGGCATCAGCCAAGCTCCGGGGCTTCACCACGAAAGCGATTCTGCGCGACGCCCTCGCCGACATCGTTCCGAAGGAGATCCTGTCTCGCCCGAAAATGGGCTTTCCGGTTCCCCTCGGATCCTGGTTTGCCGGGCCTTTCCAATCCGTGGTCCGCGAGTTCGTCCTCTCCCCTCGCGCCCGAGGACGCGGTCTGTTTCAGCCGAAGGAGACCGCGCGCCTCGTCGAGGAGCACCGCAGCGGCGTCATCGACCATGGCGAACGCCTCTGGCTGCTCGTCAATCTCGAGATCTGGCATCGCGTGTTCCTCGATCGCGAGAGCGCGTCATCCGTCATGAAGGCGGCCTGAGTGGAAACCACGACGAGCGCGAACATCGTCTGCTTCGCCAAGGACTGGAGCGAGGATCCGACGAGCTGCAATCACGTGATGCGGGCGCTCAGCCGCGACAACCGGGTGCTGTGGCTGAACTCGGTGGGCGCGCGGCGTCCCAACTTCGGAAGCGCCCGGGACCTTCGCAAGATGGGTTCGAAGGTGCTCGGGTTCTTGAAAGGCGCGCGGGAAGTGGAGCCGAATCTCTGGGTCTACACCCCCCTCGTCCTGCCGTTTCCCTACTCCAAAGCCGCGGCCCGCATCAATGCATCGATCCTCAAGCTCACGGTGGGAATGGTGCGGCGCTTCCTGGGTATGCGTGATTTCCAGCTCTGGACGTTCCTGCCTACGACCGCGAGTTTTGTCGGCGCCATGGGCGAGTCCCTCGCCGTCTACTACTGCACCGACGAGTGGTCGGGCTTCTCTCATCTTGGGAAGGAGCCCGTGGCGGTGATGGAGAAAGCGCTGTGCGGCAAGGCGGACGTGGTGTTCGCCACATCGAACCCGCTGGTCGAGCGAAAAAAGGGCTACAACAAGGAGACCCACCTCGCCTCTCATGGCGTCGACCATGCCCATTTCGCCTCGGCACTTGACGTGAACACCAAGGTCGCCGACGAACTTCTTGGCCTCGGCCGGCCGATCGTTGGCTTCTTCGGCCTCATAGAGAACTGGATCGACCTGGACCTCGTGGCCTACATCGCCGAACAACGGCCTTCGTGGTCGGTGGTTCTCGTGGGTCGGGCGGCGGTGGATGTGTCGTCTCTCTCGCGTTTCCCGAACATTCACCTGCTCGGCCGCCGGCCGTATGCCGATCTCCCTCGCTACGCCAAGGGTTTTGATGTCGCGATCTGTCCCTTCGTCACGAACGAACTGACCCGGAACATCAATCCGGTCAAGTTGCGCGAGTACCTCAGCGCCGGCCTTCCCGTGGTGGCGATCGGTATTCCCGAGGCCGCCGCCTACCCCGGTTCCTGCCATCTGGTCTATGGCAAGGACGCCTTCGTCGTCGCGTGCGAGAGGGCGATGCGCGACGATTCACCCGCACTTCGTGAAGAGCGAAGTGTGGGGATGCTCAATGAGACGTGGGACAAGAAGGCCGCGGCGAGCCTTGGGATCGCTTTGCGAGTGAAGGCCTTGCGCGCGGGGGTGGCGGCGTGAGCGTCAAGATACTGTGCGTCGTGGGGGCGAGGCCCAACTTCATCAAGATCGCCCCGTTGATGAGCAGCTTCGCTGGTCTGCCGTTTTTCGAGTCACGGCTCATCCATACCGGACAACACTACGATGCGCGGCTCTCGGACGTCTTCTTCCGCCAGCTCGAGATTCGGAAGCCGGACGTGGACCTGGGAGTGGGGCCGGGGACGCAGACCGAGCAGACCGCCGAGATCATGCGCCGGTTCGAACCGGTCCTCGAGGCCGAGCAACCGCAGGCGGTGCTGGTGGTAGGCGACGTCAATTCCACGATCGCCTGTTCGCTCGCGACCGCGAAGTTCCTGCTGCGCACGCCGTTTCGATGGGGAAAGGGGCAACGGTCTCGCCCGGTGGTGATCCATGTCGAGGCCGGGCTTCGCAGTTTCGACGACGACATGCCGGAAGAGATGAATCGCCGACTGACCGACGTGTTGTCCGATCTCCTCTTCGTTTCCGAACCATCGGGACTCGTGAATCTGACTCGCGAAGGCGTGCCGAGGCAGAAGATGCATCTGGTCGGCAACGTCATGATCGACACCCTCCTCAAGGCCCGCGAGGAAGCGCTCCGATCACCGATCCTCGCGCAGATGGGAATTTCGGGGCGGGCGTATGGCCTGCTCACCCTTCATCGTCCCTCCAATGTCGACAATCCGGAGGAACTCAGAGCCCTTCTAGGCGTCCTCGATCTTTTGGCCGCGCGTCTGCCTTTCGTGTTTCCGGTGCATCCGAGAACGCGCGCACGCCTGACCAGCGCGGGAATCGTTCTGCCCTCGCCACGTTGGACCTTGACCGAACCTCTCGGCTACATGGAATTTCTCGCCCTGCAATCCTCAGCCCGACTCGTGATGACCGATTCGGGCGGCGTTCAGGAAGAAACCACGGCGCTCGGCGTTCCCTGCATCACGCTGCGCGAGAACACCGAACGCCCCTGCACGGTCACCGAGGGAACGAACCGGATCGCGGGAACCAGCCGGCAAGGGATCCTGGCCGCTTTCGATCTCGCCATGAGAACGGACGCTTCGCCGGACAAGCCGCGTGTCCCCGCACTCTGGGACGGCCAGGCCGCCCATCGAGTGACCGCGACCCTGCTGCGGCTTTTCGAGGAGAGCGGCGATGTCTCGATAGACGGAGCGCGGCGTTTGAGCGCGTGAGATCCGAGGCAAGAATGTCGGCTACGCCGCGCGCGCACGTCGAAGGTCGCCTCGAGGTGGAAGAACTGAGCTCGATGGTCGCGTTCCTGGCGCTCGAATCCGAGTGGAACGCGCTGGTTGAAGCCAGCGTCGCCTTGCCGTTCCTCCGCCACGAGTGCATCCGCGCCTGGCTCTTCAACTTCGCACCCTCCTCGCGGCTCGTGATCCTGATTGCACGAGACCAGGGCGGGAACCTCGTGGCCGCCCTCCCTCTGATTTCCGAGAGAGGTTTGGTCTGCGGCCTGCCCGCCCGACAGCTGGTGGCGGCGGCCAACACGCACTCCTCGCGGTTCGACCTCATCGCCTCGGACCCGCGGGTCGCGGGTCGTGCTTTCCTCGACTATCTCCTCCAAAGGCCCGGCTGGGACCTCCTGCGGATCATCGACGTGCACGAAGGGGGCGCGGCCTGGCAGATGTACCGCGCGGCCGAGGATCTGGGGCTTCCGGTCGGGGCCTGGGAGGGAGAGCGCAGCCCCTATCTCGCCTTTCCCTCCACCTACGAAGAACTGCTCGCGACCAAGAGTCCGGCGTTCCGGGCGAACCTCCGGCGTCGGCGCCGGCAACTCGAGAAAGCCGGAGTCCTGACCGTGGAACGCGTCACCACCTGCGAGGGCCTGGTCGAGCGACTCGATGAAGGCATAGCACTCGAGCGCAGCGGGTGGAAGGGGAGGCGGGGAACCGCGATCGCCCAGGACAAGCGAACGCGCGATTTCTACACCGATGTCGCGAAGGGAGCGGCGCTTCACGGCTATCTCTCCCTCTTCTTTCTGCGACTCGACGGCCGGCCCATCGCGTTTCACTTTGGCCTCGTCCACGACGGCGTCTACTCCGTGCCGAAGCTCGCGTACGACGAAGCGCTTCGGGGTGCGAGTCCGGGCCTCGTGCTGGTGGAAGAGGTGATCAAGGACGGCATCTCCCGCGGACTGCGCGGGTACGACTTTCTGGGCGCCGAGGCCGAGTGGAAGAACAAATGGAGCTCGAGCGTGCGGCCGAACCACTGGCTCTTCATCTTTCGGGACACCCTTCTGGGCCGCGCGCTGCGCAGGGCGAAGTTCGGCTGGCTGCCCGCGGCGCGACGCGTCCTTCAAGGCGTGGACAAGATGGGAGCGGCGGAATGAGCGCCCCCCAGATCTTCGTGCCCGCGTTTCCCACCATCCAGCCGGAGATGCTGCTGGGGTTGAAGCGCGGATCACTCGCGGCCCGCCATCCCTTCTCCGCGCCCTCGGCTCGCCCTTTCTACTTCGCGCGAAACGCGATATGGCACGCCGCGAAGACCCTCGGTCTCGACCACGGCGAGGTGGTGGTTCCGGCCTACCACCACGGGGTCGAGATCGAAGCTCTCCTCGACGCGGGCGCCCGGCTGCGGTTTTATGGAGTCGGCCCGAGGTTTGAGATCGACCTCGAGGAGGTCGAACGTCTCATCGGGCCGGAAACCAAAGCGCTCTACCTCACCCACTTTCTCGGCTTCCCGGGTCCGGTTCGTGCGATGAAGGCGCTCGCGATCAAGCACGGTCTGCCTCTCATCGAGGATTGCGCTCTCGCACTCTTCTCTGCGGATTCTGACCTCCCCCTCGGCGTCACCGGCGACGTGTCGATCTTCTGTCTCTACAAGGTCCTCGCGGTTCCCGATGGCGGACTGCTCGTCCATCCGGAAGGGGAGAGAGGGATGGCGCAGAAGGGTCCGCGCCCGCCCCTCGCCTCGACGGTCGCGGCCGTAACCTCCTCGACTCTGCGCAACGTTGCGCTCCGGGGCGGAAGGGTCGGACGAGGCCTGCGGGCCATGATCCTGGGCCTGGGCCACGGCGCGCTTAAAGCCTCCAGGGTGAAGCCCGTCCTTGCCGGCACGCAGTTCTTCAATCGTGATCATGCGCATCTTGGGATGAGCCGCTTCACCGAGCATCTGCTCGGGCGCCAGGACGTATCAGGGATCATCGAGCGCCGCCGCCGCAACTACCTCTACCTGCTCGAGCGTCTTCGCGATGTGTCGCCGCCTCTCTTCGACGAGCTTCCACCCGGCGTGGTGCCGCTGTGTTATCCGATGCTCGTCTTTGACAACCGCGCTTTCATGGAAGAGCTCGTGGGCCGGGGGATCGAGGCCGTCGACTTCTGGCGGGAGGGTCACCCGGCTTGTGATGTCTCCCGCTTCCCCGAAGTGGCCCGGTTGCGCCGCAGCCTGGTGGAGGTTCCCTGCCACCAGGACATCGACCTCGAAACGCTCTCGGTCATGGTGGGCGTGATTCGCGACGTTGTGCAACGTCACCCGGGAGTGTGATGACCACCGAGGACCTCAAGGATCTCTCCGCCTTCTCCATGATCCGCGACGACTGGAATGGCCTGGTGGACGAGAGCGATCCCCAGCCTTTCTACCGCCACGAATACATCAAGGCGTTCATGGCGAACTTCCTCAAGGGAGCGCCGCTCAAAGTGGTGACCGTCCGCGACGCGTCGGGCCGGTTGACCGCGGCGCTTCCCCTTGCCGCGGGGCGTGGCTCGATCTGGGGCATCGGCACGCGCGAACTGGCGTCGCCGACCAACGTCCACTCGCTCCGTTTCGACTTCATGGCCGCGGAGGGAACGCCCGCTTTCACGGGCGAGGCAGCGCAGGCGGTGTTCCAACATCTGGCTGCGGACCCGAGCTGGGACGTCTTGAAACTCACGGACATCCCGGAAGGCGGCAAGGCCTGGAGCCTGTTTGAAGCGGCGCAGGCCGCCGGACTTCCGGTGGGGGCCTGGAAGTCCCAGTGCAGTCCTTACATTGAACTTCCCGATTCTCAGGAAAGTCTGATGAAGAGCCTGAGCGCCAAGTTCAGGGCAAACCTGCGGCGACGCAGGAAACGCCTTGCCGAAAATGGGGAGATCACGGTGGAGCGTCTCTCGGGAGCCACGTTGTCACCGCGCCACATCGAAGAGGCCCTGCTCATGGAATCGGGAGGCTGGAAGGGACGGCAAGGCAGTGCGGTGAACCAGAGCGAGGCCATCCGTGGATTCCATCGAGAGTTGTTTCTGGACTCGGAATACCGGGAGCGGCTCTCGCTTTTCCGCTTGAAGCTTAAGGACCAGCCGATCGCCTTTCAGTACGGAATCACCACAAACGGCGTGTTTTCACTGGTGATGACCAGCTATGACGAGTCTTTTTCGTCGTTTAGTCCGGGTCATCTCCTCACCGAAGAAGTGCTCAAGGACTGTGTGTCGCGCGGGCTTCGGGAGTTCGATTTCCTGGGCTGCGATCTGCCCTGGAAACTCGAGTGGACAAGCGCCGTCCGGGCGCACCACTGGCTTTTCATTTTCCGGGACAGCGCGCGTGGACGCCTGCTTCGGAAGATCAAGTTCTCGTGGGTCCAAACGGCCCGCCAATTGCTTACAAAGTGGCGTATGCATTTCCTGCCCGATCCTCGCCTGCCGGGGCAAGCCGCGTGAACAGCCTCCTGGCCGTCGTGATGGCCGCGGCCCTCTCTCAGGGAAGGGTCGAGTTGCCTCGCGTCCAGGTGGATGTCGCCTATCCTGCTCTCACCGGCCGGACGATCCGCGTCGCCGCCGCGGACGACTTCCAGGCCGCGCTCGAAGCGGCGCGTCCCGGCGACGAAATCACCCTTGCCGCGGGTGCTGTGTTCACGGGCCCTTTCACTCTCCCCGCAAAAACCGGGACGGGCTGGATTGTCGTGCGGTCGAGCGAGAGCGGACGCCTGACCAAAGGCAAACGGGTGACGCCGGAAGACGCTGCGTTGATGCCCAAGCTCGAATCGCGCTGGGGAGCGGTGATCAGCGCGGAGATCGGGTCGCATCACTTCCGCTTCGTGGGCATCGAGATAAGGCCGGTTCAGAACGCATCTCTCACGAACGTCCTTCTGTTGGGATCCCGGGAAACCGTGCTGTCCGAAGTTCCCCACCACTTCGTTATCGATCGCTGTTTCATTCACGGAGACCCCGTTCGCGGTTCGCGCCGCGGCATTGCCCTTGGATCGGGGGATACCGCGGTCATCGACTCGTGGATTTCCGATTTCAAGGAGGGGACGGCCGACTCTCAGGCGATCGCGGGCTGGAACGGGCCCGGTCCCTACCGCATCGAGAACAACTATCTCGAGGGCGCCGGTGAAAACCTGATGTTTGGCGGCGCCGATCCCCGCGTCCAGGGTCTCGTGCCTGAAGATATCGAGATCCTTCGGAACCACTTCAAGAAGCCGCTCACCTGGAAGACCGGCGATGCGGCCTACGCGGGCGCCAAGTGGACGATCAAGAACCTGCTCGAACTCAAGAACGCGCGGCGCGTCCTGATCGCCTCGAATCTCTTCGAGCAGAACTGGGTCGCCGCGCAGAGTGGTTTCGCCATTCTCTTCACCGTGCGCAACCAGGACGGCAAGTCGCCCTGGTCCGTGGTGGAAGATGTCACCTTCGAGAACAACGTGATTCGCCACTCCGCCTCGGGGATCAACATCCTCGGGCACGACGACGCCGCGCCCAGCGGGCGCACCGCGCGGATCGCCATTCGCAACAACCTCTTCGAGGATATCGGCGGGGAACGGTGGGGGGGAGGCGGGAGACTTTTCCAGATTCTGCAAGGAGCAAAGGAGGTGTCCATCGAGCACAACACCGCGCTCCAGACCGGCAGCATCGTTATGGCCGAGGGGCCGCCGAATCCGGGTTTTGTCTACAGAGACAATATCGCGCCGCATAACGCCCAGGGCATCGTGGGCACCGGCGTCGCTTCCGGCCTGCCCACACGCGCGGCCTTCTTCCCGGATGGCGTCTTCCGTCGGAACGTGATCGCGGGCGGCCAGGCCTCGAACTATCCGCCCGACAACTTCTTCCCGGGCTCCCTCGACGACGTGGGCTTTTTGAACCGCAAAAACCGCGACTATCGGCTGAGCGCCTCGAGCCCGTACCGCCTCGCTGCCAGTGACGGGTCGGATGTGGGCGCGGATTTCGAGAAGCTGCGCGACGCCCTTTCCGCGGCCACCAGCGCGCCCATGGCTCAAGGCTCGATGGTCGATCCGGCTGGGTCAGTTGAGACCGGGCCCTTGGCGACTCAATCGGTTTTCTGGGTATCGGTGCTTCTGCTCGGCTACGCCAACGTCGGCTATCCGGCATTGCTGCTCCTCTGGGCTCGCATGCGCCCCCGACCGGTCCTTAAGGGGCAACTCGAGCCGCGGGTGACCATGGTCATCGCCGCGCACAATGAGGAAAAGGCGATCGACGCCCGCCTGAACAACCTCCTCTCCCTTGATTACCCGAAGGATCGCTTCAACATCCTGCTCGGCCTCGACGGTTGCTCGGACAAGACCGCCGAACTCGCCCGCGTCCATGAAGGCGAGCGGGTCCGCGTGGTCGAGTTCGAAGCCCGGCGCGGGAAACCGAGCGTCCTCAATGCGCTCCTGCCCATGGCGAGCGGAGACATCGTGGTGTTTGGAGACGCACGGCAGCGCTACGGCCGCGGCGCCCTCAAGGCTCTGGTGGCGCCCTTCGCGGACCCTGAAGTGGGAGCGGTGAGCGGGGAGCTGATTCTGACCGAAGGCGAAGGCCGGCCTCTCGAGAAGGGCCTCGGCCTCTACTGGCGCATGGAGAAGGCGATCCGTCGCTGCGAAAGCGAAGTTGGTTCCGTCGTGGGTGTGACGGGCGCCATCTACGCGATGCGTCGCGAGTTGTTCGAGCCGCTTCCCGTGGACACCATTCTCGATGACGTCCTCGCTCCGATGCGCGTGGTCCGCCGCGGTTTCCGCGTGGTCTTCGAGCCTCTGGCCCGCGCCTATGACAAGGCGCCCACATCCCTGGGCGGGGAGTTCGCCCGCAAGGTCCGAACGATCTCCGGCAACTTCCAGCTGTTCGCGCGCGAGACCTGGCTGCTTGGCTTCGGCAATCCGCTCCTCCTGCAGACCCTGTCTCACAAGGGCTTGCGCCTGCTCACTCCGATGCTCCTTCTCATGGCGCTTGGCGCGAACCTCCTCCTCCTCGATCGTCCACTCTTTCAGCTGATCCTGCTGGCCCAGATCGCCTTCTATCTGACCGCGATCTTTGGACACTCCCTGCGGCACCTGAAGATCCCCGGTCTCGGCGTGCCCTACGTTGTCTGCATGCTTGCAAGCGCCACCGCGCTCGCCTTCTTCCGGCACGCCAGCGGTCAGCAAAAAGTGACCTGGGTGAGGGAGGGAGAGGCGTGAACCTCGTCCTCCAACGCCGAGACGGCACGGTCGAGGTTGAAGAGCGTCCGGGCTCGATGCGCCTGGTGACCGCTCGTCCGCACGGAAGCGCTCCTATCTCCTGTCCCACCACCTACCCCGTTGATCTCATCGAGGCGATCGTCGACGTCAAAGGCGTCGCGTGGGTGTGCGATGAGATTTCCCGCGATCAGGATCCAGAATCGATCCAGCGCTTCTTCGAGAACGACTTTCTGCCCTACGTGAGCGCCGCGGAGTTCGAGGGCAGGAGTGTGCTCGATTTCGGGTGCGGCTCGGGCTCTTCCACCATGGTCCTGGCCCGGATGTTCCCCCGCTCGCGCATCGTCGGTATTGAACTCTCGCCCCAGTATCTCGACATTGCGCGGCGAAGGCTTCGGTTCTACGGATACCGAAACGTCGAGTTTCTTCTCTCGCCCTCCGGCACGAGTCTGCCCGAGGACCTCGGCCAGTTCGACTTCATCGTGATGAGCGCGGTGTTCGAGCATCTCCTGCCCGAAGAACGCCGGACGATCATGCCGCGCCTGTGGGCTCACCTCGCACCCGGAGGCCGCCTGCTCCTCAATCAGACCCCGCATCGCTTCTTCCCCTTCGAGAGCCACACCACGGGCCTGCCTCTTATCAACTATCTGCCGGACCGCGTCGCGCATTTCGTTTCGCGCCGTTTCTCGAACCGCTCGCTCGAAGCGGAGTCGTGGGAGTCTTTGCTGCGGAAAGGCATTCGCGGCGCCACCGAACGGGAAATCCTCGCGAGCCTGGGGCCTTTGACGAGCGGCGCGCGCGCGGCCCTCGTCGCACCCCGGCGACCGAAGTATCGAGACCGCGTCGACGTCTGGTACGCAGCGCTTGGGCCTCGTCACCGGACCCTCAAGGCGGGGTGCCGCGAGATGCTGCGCCTCGTCGAGCGCGTGGCGGGCACCACCCTGGTCGTGAATCTGGCCCTTGCGATCTCCAAGGACGCGGCCGCTGCGCAGGAGGGACACGTATGAAGGGGCCGCGACGTCCGGCTCAAAGGCGAGGGAGCCCGATGCCGGGCAAGGCCACCGCACTCGGCCACCTGCTTGCCGGCACGCGGCGCCCGCTGCGCCGTGTTCTCGAACTGCTGAGCCGCGACGCCCACCGCGTGACCCGCGCTTTCCGCGGCCTCCTCCGGACCCTCGAACCGAGTCGCGATGCGTACACCAGACTTTTCCCTCCTGATCTCCTCCCGTGCTACTCGTTCCTGCTGGCCGAAGGCCCCATCAGTGTGCGGGGAGACGAAGCTTTCTGCCTCGCGGTGGAGCGAGCGGCGCTTACCCTGGTGAGCTCCGGCGTGCCCGAAAACCACGCGATAGCGGTGGTTGGACTTCATCTCGAGGCCTGTCTTCCTTCGCTGCCGGGCGTCGCGGAAGCCCGCGCGGCCGCCCGCCTCACTTCCGCGACCCAGTGGCTGGTGGCGGCTGCGTATTGCGAGGGACGGGTGGAGGGACTGCGGCGCCTCGACGACCAGGAGCGCCAGAAACTCTCCGGTGATCTCCATGATGAGGTCGGCGCGGATCTGGTGGTGCTCAAGCTCTATGTCGAGATGATCGCCTCCGAGCTTGCCCGCGGCCGTCGCACGCCGCTCGGGCCGAAGCTCGAAGAGGCCCTGGCGCTCATTGCCCATGCCATCGAGTCGGTGCGGCGCCTCACCCTCGACCTCGGGCCCGCCTTTTTAGACACCCTCGGCTTCATACCGGTCCTTCGAAATTTCGTTCGTCAGTATTCGCGGCGGACCGGCATCAAGGTGACTCTCGTGGAACCCGATTCGACGGTCTCGATGCCCCCGGGCCACGAGGCAGCGCTCTATCGCGTCCTCCTGGGCGCCCTGTCGAACGTCGCGAAGCACGCCCGGGCCCGGCGGGCGAAAGTGACCCTGCGCAGCGCCTCCAACACTTTTGTGATGGTAGTGGAGGATGACGGCAAAGGCTTCGACGTCCGGGCGCAGCGTCCCGGTCACACGTTCGGTCTCAATGCGATGCGGGAGAGGATCCGCGGTCTGCACGGTCATCTCAAGGTCAGCTCGAAGCGAAAGGACCAGCGCGGCTCCGGGTCGGGAACGCGCCTCGAGATCCGCCTTCCTCTGCGCAATGGAGCAGCTTCGTGAACCCCAGGATCCGCATCCTCCTTTGCGACGATCACCCCCTGCTTCGCGAGGGCCTGCGGGCCATCCTGCGCGAGCACCCGGGCTTCGAAGTGGTGGGCGAGGCAAAGAACGGACTCGAGGCGGTCAGCCAGTTCAAGACTCTTCGGCCGGATGTGGCCCTGATGGATATCGACATGCCGGAGTTGTCGGGGCTCGAGGCAACCAAGCGCATTGTGGAGGCGCGACTGCCGGGGAAAGTGCTGATCCTCAGTTTGTACGATGACGAGGACCTGATCGCCGGGTGCCTCGACGCCGGCGCGGCCGGCTATGTGCTGAAGGACGGGCCCACCTCCGAACTCCTCTTCGCGATCGAGGCCGCGCATCGGGGTGAGAGGTACATGAGCCCGCGCGCTCTCTCCGTGGTCATCGAACATGCGCGCGAGGGCGGAGACAAGACGGGAACCCGTTACGACCTCTTAACCGACCGGGAGCGCGAGGTGCTGCGACGCCTTGCCGACGGCCACTCGAGCAAGGACATCGCTTTGACCCTGAATCTGAGCATCAAGACCGTCGAGGCCCACAAGTACAACCTGATGCGGAAGCTCGATATCCACAACCGCGCGGATCTCGTGAAGTACGCGATCCGCAAGAAGCTGGTGCACGTGGGCGCCCTGGTGCTGAGCTTCGGCGCGAGCCTGGTCAGCGGAGCAATTCAGCCCTCCCAACCCGCGCGGATCGAGGAGATGAGCGGGGCCGTGACCTGGATCGGATCGTGGTCGACAAACGCGCTGCCCGCGAACAGCGGAGGCGGCGCCCGACTTGCGATGGAGAAAGGAACCGAGGCCCGCCTCGACTTTGTGGGCACGTCCGTCGCCTGGATCGGTTACCGGGACGAATGGTCAGGCCTTGCCGATGTTCTCCTCGACGGCGAGCTCCAGGCCACGATCGATACTTTCGCGAAACCCGCCCAGGCGCAGGCGACGCTCTTCCAGGCTCACGGCCTGCGCGAAGGACGGCACACCCTCACCATCCGGCCCAAAGGAAATCATCAGAAGGACTCCGCGGGCTCGTGGGTGTGGGTGGATGCCTTCATTGTCGGGGAGACTCGAGAAGACCCACCCCCCTTCGACCGTTCGGTCTCCGGGAGCCGGCGTGACCGCTTGGGAAACTCGGCCGAGTCCGAGCCGCGGTCCTCCGACCCGGACCGAAGGATGGCCTCTCGACGTGAGACCGGCCCTGCGCGGATACAGCTCGATCAGGAAGACAAAGCCGTGACCTGGGAGGGTTCCTGGTCCACCAACCGACTCCCCGTTCATCGCGGTCGCAGCGCCCGGCTCGCCATGGACAGCACGTCCTCGGTGTCCCTCACCTTCACCGGCACCGGGGTGAGCTGGATCGGCTACCGCGACGAATGGTCGGGAATCGCCGAAGTCCTTCTCGACGGAAAACTCCGCGCCACCGTGGATACCTATTCTCCGGCCGCCCGCGGTCAAGTCGAGCTCTACACCATTGACGGTCTTCGCGACGAGTCCCACACCCTGACCATTCAACCCACGAGCCGCCGAAGTCCAAAGTCCGGCGGGGCCTGGATCTGGGTGGATGGGTTCTTGATCGCGCGCTGATGTGGGAACTTCGCGCACTCTTTTCCCTGTGGGGCCTCACGCTCGTCCCTGACCCGGTGCTTCTCGACTCGGGGGGGCTGCGGCCTCGAGCAGCCTTCTCACCGCGGGCGGAAACAGCATTCGCAGGAACGGCGTCAACACTCAGGGCGTGATCACAACCGCGCCGCCGCAGTAGCGAGACGGCGGCACAGAGCCGCCGCCTCGCTCAAGGCGTTCGAGATCAGCGCGAGACCGCGAAGGCATCCACCCAGATCCACGAGCCGGCCGCACCCGGTCGTCGCGTGCCTGTCACCTCGATGGTGAGAGAGTGCGTGCCGTTCGATAGACCGCTGATGGTGTAGAGCGTGGCCTGCGAAACGTCGCTTGGGGCATAGGTGTCGACCGTCCCCTTCACCACGCCGTCCACTTTGATCGTGGCGATACCCGACCATTCGTCACGGTAGCCGATCCAGGAGGCGCCTTTTCCTGAGAACACGAAGGTGGCGGTGGACCCTTGGTCCATCGAAAGCACCGCGCTGCCGCCGCTGTTTGTCGCTTGACCGTTGGGCGCCCAGGATCCCGCGTAGCTGACGCTCGAGCTGTTCTGCTCGATGAGGCTGCCGCCACCCGCCGGAGGAGCCGGAGCCGGCGCGGGTGCCGGGGTCGGAGTGGTCGGAGAAGTCGGAGGAGTCGGGGGCGGGGTGGGCAAGGGAGTTCCCGCCGGCTCGGTCGAAGGCGCGGTGGCGGAGCCTGAAACCTGGATCATGTAGGCATCGGAGTACAGGCTCGGGTAACCGCGAATCGATTGCAGAGAATAGTTGCTCGTGAACGCGAGCTTGCTGCCGTCGCGGCTCGACGTCACCTTCGGCTGGTAGACATAGCTGTCCCCGCCGAAGGGACGGCTGCGGTGATGAACCAGCCGGCGGGTTTCAGAACCGTCGAGCTTCACCTGGAGGATCTCGTTCACATAAGGCGCCCATGCCGAGGACTGAGGAAAGGGATCGCTTGGAGCGTAGGTCTCGACAAAGGCCCAGCCGTTGCCGTCCGGCGCGGTGATGTGGACGGCGAGGCTCCAACTGAGCTGCAGAAGGCAGGTCTGCTGGGCGTCCGAGAGGCGCACTTTCACGATGCCGTTCTGGCAGGCGATGGGCTGTGCGTCAGCCGAGTTGTTCCAGATCAGGACATCCTGGCCGTTGTCGACGGTGAGCTTCATGTGGCCGATCGCATGAGTGAGCTGACGCTGGAAGTTCATGTTGCGATCGAAGAGTTCGACGCCCGTGTACCGGCCCGAGCCGTTCGCGATCCAGCCAACCGCCACGCTGTTGTTCGACGCGATGTAGAGCTGGTTGAAGGCGTTTCCACCGGTGTCGAGGGTCTGACCCTTGGTGCCGGAGCTGATTTCGTAGACGAAGACGTGCCGGTTGTCCCCGGCGAAGACGAAGTGATCGCCGTCGCGGCTGATGTCCGACTCGCCCATGCCGTTGATGGATCCGTATTCGCTGAACGTCTTGACCACCGAGGAAGACCCGGAGCCCACATTGAGCTTCATGAGGCTGTTTCCCTTCACATAGAAGAGAGAGTTCGGATCGGTGCGCGAC
>JANNJB010000269.1:0-1886 GCA_031405615.1 Vicinamibacteria bacterium
TTGGCGTAGGCCACGAGCAAGGGCCGCGTCTTGTCCCGCGACGGGTCGCCCATGATCACGGCTTTGGCCCCGCCGTAAGGCATTTCGACCATCGTGGCCTTGTAGGTCATCGCGCGCGCGAGGCGCAAGGCATCCACCACCGCGTCGTCGTAGCTCGCGTACGGCCGCATGCGCGTTCCACCCACTCCCGGCCCGAACGTGGAGTCGTGGATGGCGATAACGCCCCTCAGACCCGAGTCTTTGTCGTGGAGAAGAACGACCTCCTCGTGGCCGAGTTCGGCGGCTAAAGACAGGGCCTTCAGTTCGCCCACTTCTTCAACCACCCCAGCACTTCGTCATACCAGCGGACCGAGTTCTCCGGCTTCAAAACCCAGTGGTTCTCTTCGGGGAACATCACAAGGCGCGAGGGCACGCCGAGGCGCTGGAGGGCCGTGAACATCTGCAGACCCTGCTCCACCGGCACGCGGTAATCGCGATCGTTGTGGATGATGAGAGTGGGCGTGGTGCACTGCGTGATGAAACGCGACGGCGAGAACTTCTCGTACTGCGTCCGGTCCTTCCAGGGTGGGCCGCCGAATTCCCAGTCGGTGAACCACTGCTCCTCGGTGGAGGCCGCCATCGATTCGAGATCGAAGAGACCATCGTGGGACACGAAGGCCTTGAAACGCTTGGTCTGCGTGCACATCCAGTTGATCATGTAGCCGCCGTAAGAGGCGCCCGCGGCGACCACGCGGTCTTTGTCGACATAGGGAAGTGCCGTCGCGAAGTCGGCGCCCTTCATGATGTCCTCGTAGGCCTTGCCGCCCCAGTCCTTCGTGACGTCATCGGTGAAGGCCTGACCGAAGCCGGTGGAGCCGCGCGGGTTGGGCGCGAAAACGATGAAGCCCGCTCCCGCGAACACCTGCGGATTCCACCGATTGCTCCAGGAATCGCCCCAGACACCCTGCGGCCCGCCATGGATCAGCATGAGCAGCGGATACTTTTTCGTGGGATCGAAGTTCGCGGGCTTCGTGATCCAGGCCTGGACCTTCTTTCCAAGAGCCCCGGTGTAGGTCACCGACTCCGCGGGAAGGAGGGCGAACGTGGCGAGGGCCGCGTCGTTTGTCTCGGTGACGCGCCTGATCTTCCCGCTCGCGAGTTCGACGCTCACCACGTCGGCCGGCTTGTGCAGGGCATCGAGGGCCATGATCGCGTGGAGGCCATCCTTCGAGATCGAGAGCTGTGTGAGGTGGCCGTCCGCGATCTTGCGCGGCGTGCCTCCGGCGGCGGGAATCGAGAAGAGCGGATTGAGCGGCCCATCGCCCGCGGTGAAGTAGATCGTCTTCGAATCAGGCGACCACGCGATCTCGTCGACACTTCGGTCGAAAGGCTCGGTGAGATTTCGAGTACTGGAGGTCTTCCGGTCGTAGACCATGAGACGCCACCGGTCGGCCTCGAAGCCCGCGCGCATCTGAGCGTGATACGCGACCATCGAACCATCGGGGCTGTAGACGGGCACGCCGTCGAAACCCGGGGTCGCGGCGATCTTCTTCGGCAACCCTCCGCTCGTCGGGACCACGAAGAGATCGGCATTCGTCGAGGCCGATTCGTCCTTGTCGTCGTTGCGGCCGAAGGCTATTTCCGTTCCGTCGGGCGACACATCGAAATCGTTCGGCCCGGGGTAGGGCGGCACGTCGGCATCGCCGGGGGTGAGGTCTTTCGCCTCGCCGGTCTTCACATCCACCCAGAGGACGTGGGAGCGAAGACCGTCCTCCCAGGTGTCCCAATGGCGCACGAAGAGTTTGTCGTAGACGCGGACGTTCTCGCCCTTCTCTTCCACTTTCTTCTTCGTGCAGGCGTCGAAATCGGCGCCGGTGCACGCGGGATGAACGTCGCTCACCACCACC
>JANNJB010000270.1:0-2979 GCA_031405615.1 Vicinamibacteria bacterium
TTCCCTTTGTTCTCCCCGAGGATGCGGTGGCGATGGCCACGGCGTACCGGGAGTCGATTGGCAAACCTCTCGCCCTGATCTCTCCGGGCGGAGGTTGGGAGAACAAGCTCTACCCGCCCGAGTCGTGGGGCGAGGTGGCCCAGGGTCTTTCCGCCATTGGGCTCGCCCCCGTGGTTTTGTGGGGACCAGGGGAAGAGGCGCTCGCGGACGCAGTGGTTCAGGCCTCAGGCGGAACCGCGAAACGCGCGCCCGAAACGTCGGTCCTCGAACTTGCGGCTCTCGCGAGGGAGTCGCGTCTCTTCCTCGGCGCCGATACCGGACCTCTCCACATCGCGGGCGCCATGGGTGCGCCGCTCGTCGCGGTTTTCGGCCCGACCGATCCTGCTCGCAACGGGCCCTGGTTGCCGGATGACGAGGTGGTGCGCAAGGTTCCCTCGTGCGCCCCGTGTCACAAACGCAGCTGCGACACCCATCACGACATCATGAGGAAGATCCTGCCGACCACGGTGGTGGAAGCGGCGGCGAGACGCATCGCCTCATCGAGCGACCGGAACGCCGCTTGAGCCTTTCGAGAGTCCGGGTCCGGGCCGGCTACACCGCGGGTGCGCTCGCGCTCTTCTTCGCGCAGCCCACCACCGAATCGCTCATTCGCGGCAGCGTGCTCGCGGTTCTAGGCGAACTGATCCGGATCTGGGCTTCCGGCCATATCGAGAAGACCCACCGACTCGCCACCGGCGGGCCCTACGCCCACACCCGCAACCCGCTCTACGTGGGCAGCGTCTTGATGGCTCTCGGGCTTCTGGTCACGGCCCGTCATCCGATTTCCGTCATCGCCGGAATTCTCTATCTCGTTGTTTTCTATCCGGTTATCGTCCGAGAAGAGGCGACGTTCCTGCGCGCCAAGTTTCCCAACGAATACCACGACTGGGCGAAACACGTGCCGATCTTCTTCCCCCGCCTCACCCCCGGCGGGCCACGGGGATCGAAGTATCAGATGAGCCGGCTCCTGGCGAACCAGGAATGGCGAAGTGTTCTGGGCCTGGGTCTGCTTGCCGCCTTCATGCTCTGGCGAAGGGGATAGCTAGCCCCTTCGACACCCGAACGGAGCGCCGTCTGGTGGAGCGCGAAGCCGCCCCTCGGGGGCCTGGAGCCTTTCCTACCGCGCAGGCTCCTAGCGTCGGCAGGCCCGGGTGTTGCAACATTGGGCCGTCATGTTCACCCCCGCTCTCGAACGGATCCTTGTGATCGCAGCGCAAGGGGCCCAGGATCGACGCCACGCTCATCTCACCACCGAGCACGTCCTGCTCGCGATCGCCCATGATCCCGTGGGTCGAAGGATCCTCCATGGGTCCGGCGTCGACGTCGACCAGCTGATCAGGGGATTGACGGTCTACGTCGAGGAGCAGATCGACCGCGTTCCCGACGGTTCAAGGAAAGCCCCGCAGCAGACCATCGGTTTCCGCAGGCTGCTCCAGTCGGCCGTTCTCCACGTGCAGAGCGCCGGGAAAAACGAAGCCGATGTAGGCGACGTTCTCGCGGCCTTGATGCAACAGCCGAAGTCGTTCGCCGCGGAGGCCCTCGCGTCGCAGGGCATCACGCGTCTCGATGTCTTGAACTACATCTCGCACGGGGTTTCGAAGCGGCCGGAGAATCTTCCGGTGGGTCCAGCGCCCGCGGGTGATGGTGACGAAGGCTCGGCCGCACCGAGCGACCCGCTTGAATCCTTCGCGCCCTCGCTCAGCGAGCGCGCCCGCCAGGGGCTTCTCGACCCACTCATAGGGCGCGAGAAGGAAGTCCGCCGCGTCCTCGAGATCCTCTGCCGGCGCCGGAAGAACAATCCGGTGCTCGTGGGCGACCCCGGTGTCGGCAAGACCGCGATCGTCGACGGTCTCGCCCAGGCCCTGCTCCTGGACACCGCGCCCGAGTTCTTGAAGGGCGCGGAGATCTTCGCCCTCGACACCGGCGCCATGCTCGCGGGCACCCGCTATCGCGGCGACTTCGAGGAGCGTTTCAAGCAGGTGATCGCCGCGCTCAAGAAGCGTCCGAAGCCGATTCTCTTCATTGACGAAATTCACACCATGGTGGGCGCCGGCGCTACGAGCGGAGGCACCCTCGATCTTTCGAACATGGTGAAGCCCATCCTTCAGGAAGGCGACATCCGGATCATCGGCGCCACCACGTTCGACGAATTCAAAGTCATCGAGAAGAACCAGGCGCTGTTCCGCCGGCTTCAGAAGATCGTGGTGGAAGAGCCGTCGATGGCCGACACCGTGCAGATCCTGTTCGGCCTCAAGTCCCGGCTCGAGAAGCACCACGAGGTCTCGATCAAGGACGATGCGATCGACGGCGCGGCCAAACTCGCTCAGCGTCACATGCGCGAACACCGCCTCCCCGACAGCGCGCTGGATCTGCTCGACGAAGCGGGCGCCTCGCTCCGCCTCGACAAAGTGGATCCCCGCGATGTTGATTTGAACCTGATCGAGCGAGTGGTGGCACGGGTGGCGCGCATTCCCGAGAAGCAAGCCTCGCTTTCCGATAAGGAGAGGCTGCGCACCCTCGAAGAATCGCTAAACCGCGTGGTCTTCCATCAGGAGAAGGCGGTCAAGCTCGTCTCGCTGGCGATCAAGCGCTCGCGCGCCGGCCTCGGCCCCGCCGATCGTCCCGTCGGCTGCTTCCTCTTCACCGGCCCCACTGGCGTCGGCAAAACTGAGCTTGCGAAACAGACCGCGAAACAGCTCGGCAACGAGTTCATCCGCTTCGACATGAGCGAATACATGGAGAAGCACACGGTGTCCCGCCTCGACGGGGCGCCTCCCGGTTACGTCGGCTTCGACCAGGGCGGACTGCTCGTGGACGCGGTTCGCAAGAACCCCTACTGCGTGGTCCTGCTCGACGAGATCGATAAGGCTCATCCCGACATCTTCAACATCCTGCTCCAGGTGATGGATCACGCGACCCTCACCGACAACAACGGGCGCA
>JANNJB010000271.1:0-2397 GCA_031405615.1 Vicinamibacteria bacterium
CCACGGTGATCAGTAGAACCGAAAGCCGGGGGTCGGGCTCGATCTTGCGAGATGTCCATCGCCAGGCTATGGCGACGCCAATCACGGCCATGATGATGACGCCCACCGCAAGAAGCCCCGCCGCCGGCCTGCCCGCGCGAGGCGCCGACGCGGGAGCGTCCGGCCCCGGAGAAGCCGGAGCGGGGGCTTTATGCCTTTTCCTCGCCACCTGCCGATTCTACGAGCCGACCTGCGAAGGCAGCAGCCCGCGCGTGCCTTCCAAGAGATAATCCTCTGGAATGTCCAAAGAACGTATCGCAACGGTTGTCGCGGAGAGTCTCGAGGCCAAGCGCCTCTTCTTCACCGAACGAGCGGCTGATCTCGTGGCCCTGGCCGATGCCATCGCCGAGCGCGTGCGCGCGGGGGGCAAGGTCCTTGTCTTCGGCAATGGCGGATCCGCCGCCGACGCGCAGCACTTCGCGGGCGAACTGGTGGGCCGATTCACCAAGGAGGGTCCGCCGATTCCGGCCCTCGCCCTCACCACGGATTCGTCGATCATGACCGCGGTGGGAAACGACTATGGCTACGAATACGTCTTCAAGCGGCAGCTCGAAGCGCACGCGCGCCCCGGGGATATCGCGGTCGGCATCAGCACGTCGGGCAATTCGAAGAACGTGCTCGAGGCGATGAAGGTAGCGAAGTCACGCGGCCTGCTCACCGTCGGCATGACCGGCGAAGGCGGCGGGCAGCTCGCGGCTCTGGTGGATCATCTGTTCGCGGCTCCCTCGAAGGAGACGCCGCGGATCCAGGAGGTCCATCACCTCATGAACCACATCCTGTGCGAGCTGCTCGAAGAGCGACTGCGGTGAGCGCCTCGAAGGTCCCGGCTCGAAAAACCCGCGCCCGAAAACCTCTGGACCTGGCGGGAGTCACGACCTATCCCCTGGCCTCGCGCATCAGCAAGGTGACGGTGGCGGAGTTCGGCCGGCCCCACCGCCGCGGTGCCCGCCTCGCCTCGTTCACATCGTCTCTTCCGAAGATCCTCGCGGCGGATCAGCTGCGCGCGGTGGCCGACAATCTGGTTCGTGGCCGCGCGCGCAACCGGCCGCTCATCTGGGGGATGGGCGCGCATGTCCTGAAGGTCGGCCTGGCCCCGATCGTGATCGATCTGATGGAGCGCGGCTTCATCACCGCCATAGCGCTCAATGGCGCGGGCATCGTCCACGACTTCGAGACCGCCATCGCGGGGCAGACCTCCGAGGAGGTCGACGCGGTCCTCGGCGCCGGCCAGTTCGGAATGGCGAAGGAAACCAGCGAAGAGATCAATCGCGCGATCGTCGCCGGTGATCGCGACGGCCTTGGCCTCGGCGCTTCGATCGGCCGGTACATCTCGCTAAGGCGTTCCGCGAAGTTCAGGAGGTTCTCGATCCTGGCCGCGGCGTGGCGTCTCAGTATTCCCGCGACTGTTCATGTCGCGATCGGCACCGACATCGTTCACATGCATCCCTCGTGCGACCCGAGCGCCGTCGGCCGCGCGTCGCATCTCGACTTCCGCATTCTCGCCGCCGAGGTCGCAAGGCTCGGGGGCGGCGGGGTTTACCTCAACGTCGGCTCGGCGGTTCTCCTGCCGGAAGTCTTCCTCAAGGCGGTGACTCTCGCCCGCAATCTCGGCCACCGGATCGAAGACTTCACGACCGCAAACTTTGATTTCATACAGGGTTATCGGCCGAATACGAATGTAGTCAACCGGCCCACCAAGGGTGTGGGCCGAGGCTATTCCCTGACCGGCCACCACGAAATAATGATCCCCCTGCTCGCGGCGATGCTGGTCGAATCGAGATAGCGGAGGCCGAATTACTTCGGCCGGAGGCGCGGAGCCTGGCCTCGGGCCACGCGGGGGTTTGGGGGGCTGAGCACTTTGCGGCCCCCCAACTCAGAGTAGTCGTTCAAACCTTCGAAGCTCGGTTCGCGTCTTAGGCGATTTGAGGCCCACCGGAGCCTCTCGCTAGTATTTCGAGTTGCCACCCCAAAGAGACTGAAAAGGAAAAACCAATGTTCACGCGCATGTTCCTGTTCCTGCTGACCAACGTCGCGGTCGTCGTCACGATCTCGATCATCCTGAGCCTGCTCGGGGTTCGTCCAGGCGACGGCCTCGTGCCCATGGCCATCTTCTGCTTCATCTGGGGCATGGGCGGCGCCTTCATCTCCCTCGCCATCTCCCGCTGGATGGCGAAGCGTGCGATGGGCGTGCAGCTTGTGAATGGCAACACCGGAAACCCCGATGCCGACTGGCTCTATCGAACGGTCGAGCGTCTGGCCCAGCAGGCGCAACTGCCCATGCCCGAGGTCGGTGTCTACGAGTCGCCCGAGGTGAACGCCTTCGCGACCGGTCCGTCTAGGAAGAAGAGCCTGGTCGCG
>JANNJB010000272.1:0-3278 GCA_031405615.1 Vicinamibacteria bacterium
GTTATTTTGCCGTGCAAACCCGGCGGCAGGAACTGGCCGATGACGAAGCGTTGAAGGAGGACCGGACCCGGCTCCTGCTGCGTGCCGAAATAAGGAAGCACAACAAACATCTGGCAGGTGTGGCGAAACAGGGTTCTCCCATCCTGTTGCAGGCCAGGACTTCGAAGGCCGGGCCGGCCTTGAGGACATGGACATCCCCCTCGAGGGAAGGAACAAAGACCTTTCCATCACCGGCAACGAGCGAAGCGTAGATCTGGCGGATGCCCGGAAGGCGCTGCTCGTACGCCTTCTCGCCCGTCCTGGCGTTGAGGCATCGGATCACTCCGTTTGCCGCGGCGAGGTAAATGTAGTCGCCATAAACAACCGGCGTGGATATATAGGCCCCCGCACCCTTCGCTGCCCAGACAAGTCCTTCGTTCGCTCCTGCCCCGCCGGGCGTCAGGTCGCCCCGGGCCTCGGGCCGAATTGCGTAGACCGGTGCCTTCCCCCCATGGGCGCTCGTGAGGTAGAGCCACCCGTGCGCCTCGAAGGGGGTTGGAATCGGGTTATCTCCGCCGTCCCCGATGCGCCAGCGCTCCTTGCCGGTTTCAAGGTCGTAGGAAACACTCCACGGCCAGCCATTGGCGACGACTTGAACCGTTGAGCCCGTAGCGTGGATGAAGGGCGTTCCCCAGCTTCGCTCACACACCCCTTTCCGCGAGACGCGCCAGACTTCCTTTCCGTCGTCCAGATTGAGCACAACGAGGAATGGGTTCGCGGGGTCGTCGCAAAGCAGGGCGATGCGGCGGCCATAAATAGCCGGCGAACTTGCGTACCCCCAACCCACGCCATACTTGCTGACGTTGATGACACCGAGGTCGGTGCTCCACAGGAGTTGACCGGCGAGGTCGTAACAGTAGAGGCCTTCGGAGCCAAAGAAGGCAACCAGGCGCGACCCGTCGGTGGCGAGGGTCGTATTGGCATGAGTGGCCTTTTCGTGCCGGGTGGTGCGAGGACGTCCGCCTCGCGCCGTGCGCCGCCAGATCTCGCGGCCGTTTTCCGCGTCGTACGCGAGCACGACCCAGTCCTGCTCTTCGGAATCCTCCGCCGCGGTCGGCTCGCCTCCCACGCCCAGTTTCAAGGGCGCCTTCCCGGTCTTTCTCACTGCTGAACAAACGTAGACGCGGCCCGCGCTCACAATAGGACTTGAATGACCGAGGCCCGGCACCGGGCTCTTCCAGCGAATGCCCACGTCCGGTCCTGCGGCGGGGTCCGCATTCCACGAACTCAGCAGCGAGTGTCCGGTCGAAACTCCCTTTCCATGAAGGCCGCGAAAGGAGGGCCACCCGCGACCATCATCCAGGCCAGCGATGGGGAGGGCCGAAAGCACCTGGAGCCATTCCCTTCGGGAGTAGATCATTCGCGGACTCGCATCTCGGGAGCGGCGCTCAGGGCGACGTCGAGCCGTGCTCGATAGACGGCCGCCATCGACAACGCCTTCACTCCAAGGGGCACGACACAGGCGATGAACGAAAGCAGAGAGATCGGGGGCATGCCCCCGGGCCAGGTGGACACCGCCGCCCAGTTGTGTACCCCAATGCTCAGAACGTGAACGGCCGTAAGAGCGAGACCGGCGTAGCCGAGTTGCTGCGCGCGCTTCCAATGGTGGGGATCAAGCTTTGGAACGAGTTGCGGGAACGAGTAGATCGCGGGGATCGCGAACAAGGGCGTCGCGAGCGTGCCGAAGAGGAGGCAGGCCCAACCGGCCGCGCTCAGACCGGCGCCATCGAAGAGCCGGGGATAGGCCGAGGGGCCAAGGATCACGAAAGATATCAGGACGTGGATGACGGCAAGGGCGAATCCTGACAGGCCGGCCGCGCGGGCCAGGGCGCGACGGCTCTGGTTGCCACGCGGTTCCTCATCGCGACGGCGGTTGACGAGGTATGCCGCGGCAATCAGGACGACGGACGCCAGCGAGAGCCCCTTGTTCGACACGAAGAGGGGGAAGTCTCCCCAGGGAACTCCCGCGAAGACGTTGTAGCGAAGCGCGGCATACCCGACGGCGGCCGCGACAAGGGCGGCGAAGAGCGAGCGGTTCCCGCTATTTGATCCGGATGGCTTCGGCATAAAGCAGGTCGCCAGTGAATCCATTGAAGTACTGAACCACCACCTGCGGATGAGGATAGGCGACCCAGCGGTCCTTGCCCGCTTCGATTGGATTGTTGAAGACGTTGTTCATCTGGACCACGGTATAGATGGGCTGGCGAACCAGCGTAGCCGGCATGTCCGACAGGAAGTAACTGGACCATCGGATATCCGATTTCCGGCCGCGCGATTCGAAAACGCCGTTGGGCGGGCGAAAGCCCTCGGCCTCGGCGCGATGGTTCCGCGAATTGTGCGGGCCCGACGCCAGCTCCCACACGCGGTCCGTGACCTTGATCGCGAAGCTGTTGTGCAGGTCGCCGGTCAGAACCAGGACCGTCTTGCCGAGCTTGTCCCAGAATTCGATGAGTTCCTCGCGCTCGGCGAGAAAGACCGGCCAGGCCTCGTCGTGGGTGACCGGACGCGCGATGGCGGGCACGCCGCCGCCGGTCGCGGTCCCGCCGACATGCGGCACCATCAGCGTCACCTGGGAAACCACGAACATCACGTCGGCGTCGCTCTTCCGCATGCCCTCTTTGAGCCAGGCCTTCTGTTCGGCGCCGAGCATCGAAAGATCAGAGCGTTCCGGTCGCTCGACATCGCCGATGTCGCGGAAGCCGCGGGTGTCGAGGAAGAAGAAGTGAGCGTTGCCGACGCGCTGCTCATAGTACGAATTGCGGCCGATGGAGTACGAGGCCATGCCGTCCGTCTTTGGCGCGGGGCTGATCTTCAATCGGTTCGCATCGAGGCGTTCATCGATGCGGTAGACGCCGGCATTCGGATCGCCCGCCGTCTCTGCAGGCGGCAGGGCCTCGTAGTCGCGTCCCCGCAGGCCCGCATGGGGACCGCCCCAGTGAACGTGGAGGGCTCCCGGCTTGCCGAAAGCGAGGGAACCGCCAAAGGTGGCGCGGGGATCGGTGAGGACGGCGTTGCCCGCCTTGAACTGGGCGCGCCCGAAGTGGATGGGCCCCGACGTCGTGGGGTTGGCCCAGCCCAGGTAGTCGTACCAGGCCTGCGTGCCGATATCGCGGAACACGGCCCGGCGCTCGCGATTTCCCACCGTCGCCGTGCCTTCGACGTTGTCGAGGATCTCGTGATCGTCGAACGTGAAGAAGGCGGGCACGTTGCGGTGCCAGGCCGAAAGGGCGGCGCCTCGC
>JANNJB010000273.1:0-20516 GCA_031405615.1 Vicinamibacteria bacterium
GGAAGCTCGGTGCGTTCGGCATGAAGGTCCCGAAGGAGTATGGCGGCCTCGGTTTCACCAACGTCGAGTACAACCGGGTGATGAAGCTGCTGGGCACGTACTGCGGCAATGTGGGCGCCCTGCTCTCCGCGCACCAGTCGATCGGCGTCCCCCAGCCTCTCAAGCTCTTTGGCACGCCCGAGCAGAAGAAGAAGTACCTTCCCCGCTGCGCCAAGGGCGAGATCTCGGCCTTCGCCTTGACCGAACTCGGCGTCGGCTCCGACCCCGCGCGTGTCACGACCACCGCGGTGAAGACGGAAGACGGTTCGGCGTACATCCTCAACGGCACCAAGCTCTGGACCACGAACGGGACGCTCGCGAAGCTCCTCGTCGTGATGGCCTCCGACCCGAAGACCCACAAGATTTCCGCGTTCATCGTGGAGACCGAGTGGAAGGGCGTCAGCGTCCTCAATCGCTGCCGATTCATGGGTTTGAAGGCGCTCTCGAACGCGGTCATCAACTTCGAGAACGTTCGCGTTCCCGTGGAGAACCTCGTCGGCGGCGAAGGTCGCGGTCTCAAGATCGCACTCACCACTCTGAATGACGGCCGGCTCTCCATCCCGAACATCTCCGCCGGCACCGCCAAAGCGGCGCTCGAAACCGTTCGCATCTGGGCCGCCTCGCGCGTCCAATGGGGACGGCCGGTCGGGCGTCACGAAGCGGTCGGTCACAAGATCGCGGACATGGCGGCCACCGGCTTCGCGATGGAAGCGCTCGTCGAACTCGCGACCCAGATGTCCGACCGCGGCGGCGCTGATATCCGCCTCGAGGCGGCTGCGGCCAAGGAGTGGAACAGCGCGCGCGGTTGGGAGATTGTCGACGACCTCATGCAGATCCGCGGCGGGCGAGGCTACGAAACTGAAGGCTCGCTGGAAGGACGAGGCGAGGCGCCGATTCCCGTCGAACGTCTCATGCGCGACTTCCGGATCAACCGAATCTTCGAGGGCTCAAGCGAGATCATGCATCTGTTCATGGCCCGCGAAGCCGTGGACAAGCATCTCGATGTCGCGGGCGCCCTCGTCAATCCCAAGTCGACCACTGGCGAGAAGATCGCGGCGCTGCCGAAGATCAGCGCCTTCTACTTGTGGTGGTACCCGACGCGCTTCCTCGGTTGGGGCCATTGGCCGAAGTTCGCCGAGTTTGGTCCGCTCGCGAAACACATCCGCTTCGTGGATCGCCGCTCGCGCAAACTGTCGCGGTCGAGTTTCCACGGCATGGCGCTCTATCAGGCCGGCCTCCAAAACAAGCAGGCGTTCCTCTTCCGCCTCGTCGACATCGTGAACGACCTTTTCGCCATCTCCGCCGCCTGTGTGCGGGCTCAGGCGCTGGTCAACGCGGGCAAGCCGGAGGCGAAGGAAGCGATCGAACTCGCCGACCTCTTCTCGCGCGGCGCGAGCCGGCGGGTCGACGCCGCGTTCAAGGCGCTCTGGAACAACGATGACGTCCGGAAGTACAGCGTCGCGAAACACGTTCTCGACGGCAAGCACGTGTGGATGGAAGACGGCCTCATGGGTCTGTCGGCGGCGGGCGCCGAGCACAAGGCCGACAATCAGTCCCACCCCCGCGCGGTCGCCTGAGGCAGGGGCGGTTTCGCCGACAGGAAACAGGTATCTTCGCGGGCACGATGCGAAGAATTCTCGTCACCGGCGCTCTCGGTCAGATCGGCTCTGAACTCGTTGTTGCGCTGAGGGCGCGCTACGGCACCGAGTCCGTCATCGCGTCGGACATCCGGCTGCCCCCCCTCGAGACACTGCGACCGGGCGAGAGGTTCGAATTCCTCGACTCCACGAATGCGCGGCAGATCCAGGACATCGTCCGCAACGGGGACGTGGGAACGATCTATCACCTCGCGGCCCTGCTCTCCGCCACTTCCGAAGAGAAGCCCCATGTGGCCTGGGAACTCAACATGGGCGGCCTGTACAAGGTCCTCGAGGTTGCGCGCCAGCACGACTGCAAGGTGTTCTTCCCGAGCTCGATCGGCGCTTTCGGGCCGGGGACACCGAAGGACAACACGCCGCAGGACACCATTCAGCGACCTACCACGATGTACGGCGTCACCAAGGTCGCGGGCGAACTCCTCTGCGACTACTACCACCGCCGCTTCGCCGTGGACACCCGCGGGCTTCGCTTTCCGGGACTTATTTCCTACACGGCGCCTCCCGGCGGCGGCACCACCGACTACGCGGTCGCGATTTTCTACGACGCCATCCGCTATGGCCGGTACACCTGCTTCCTGAAGGCTGACACGCGCCTCGACATGATGTACATGCCGGACGCGATCTCCGCCCTCATCGCACTGATGGAAGCCGAACCCGACACCCTCATCCACCGCAACTCCTTCAACGTGACGGCCATGAACTTCACGCCTGAAGAGCTGGCGGCGGAGATTCGGAAACACATCCCGGCCTTCGAGATCAGATACGAGATCGATCCCGTCCGCCAGGGCATCGCCGACTCGTGGCCGAACTCACTCGACTGTTCCGCGGCCCGCGCCGAGTGGGGTTTTAGGCCGCAGTTCACACTCTCGGCGATGGTCGACGACATGTTGACCAAGCTCCGGCCGCGCATCACGTAGGAACGAGTCATGCCCGTTAATCGCCTCGCCGAGACGCTTCAGACGGAGATCGCCGCCATCGACGGCCGGGGTTCGAGCAAACGCCACGAGGTCGTGATCGTGAACGTGGTGCCCCCACGTGACGGCCATGGCCCCCGCTATCTGCTGCACGGCCAGGGCGAGAAGCCGTTCCTGAAGATGAACTCGAACAACTACGTCGGCATGAACCTGCGCCAAGGCGTGGTTCAGGCGGAGGAGGCCGCGGTTGGACGGTTCGGCTGCGGACCGGGCGCGGTTCGATTCATCAGCGGCACCTACGAACCCCATGTGGCCCTCGAAGCCCGCCTTGCCGCTTTTCACGGCCGCGAGGCCGCGATGATCTTTTCGTCCGCTTACGCGACGATCGTCTCGACCATCGTGCCCCTCATCACCGCCGAGACAGCCCTCATCTCCGACGAGCTGAACCACAACTGCATCATCAACGCGATGCGTCTCGCCCGGCCCAAGGAGAAGTACGTCTACAAACACAACCAGGTGGCCGACCTCGAGGCGGCGTTGACGAAGGCGGCCGATAGCGGCGCCAAACGTGCGGTGGTCGTCACCGACGGCATCTTCAGCATGCGCGGCGATCACGCTCCCCTCGTCGAGATCGAAGCCATGGTCCGGAAATTCGACCCGCGTTTTCCTGAGAATGCCGTGCTCGTGGTCGATGACTCACATGGCGTGGGGGCCTTCGGCCCAACGGGCCGCGGGACGGAGGAGTTCACGGGCTGCCCGCCCGTTGACCTTCTCGTGGGCACGCTCGGGAAGGCCTTCGGCGTCAACGGTGGATATGTCGCGGGTCCCCAGACCCTCATCGACTACCTGCGTGAAACGTCGATGATGTACATCTACTCGAACCCCATCACCCCCGCCGAGGCCGCGGCGGCCAGGGTCGCGGTCGACATCCTCGATTCTCCGGAGGGCGGAAGACTCCTGACCCACCTGCGGGCCATGACCGCGAAGTTCGAGAAGGGTCTGATCGACCTTGGTTTCGAAACCATCCGTGGCGAGCATCCGGTGACACCGCTCGTGGTGCGCGATACGCCCAAGACGCAGGCGCTCGTGAAACACCTCTTCGCGCAAGGGATCCTGGCCACCGGCCTGTCCTATCCGGTGGTGCCCAAGGGCGACGAGGAGATCCGCTTTCAGGTTTCGGCGGATCACACCGCGAAGGACATCGATACCGTCCTCGACGCGCTGAAGTCGTTCGGTCGCTGAGCCTTTGCGGAGGATCTCCCTCCGCCTCCCCGGGTAGCATGTCCGGATGATGAAGCGATCCCGACCCGCCATCGCCCTCGTCGTCGCCACCTCTGTGCTTGCGCCCTCTCCTGGAGCCGCGCAGACCGCATCGCCGCCTCAAAAGCAAGCGACCGTGGCCAGGCCCTCGCCGCGACCAACGACGAATCGGGTACCGCCCGCGCGTTTCGCCGATCCGGATCGAGTCACGAAACTGTCGAGGGCCTTTCCCGAAATCGACCGCGCCTTCTTGAACTTCGCTCAGGGCAACGCCGCGCCTGCGGTGGCCTGGGGCGTCATCATCGACGGAGCGCTCGTCCACTCCGGCGCGACCGGGGTGCGCGATGTCTCCGCCAATGCCAAGGCGATGCCGGACAGCGTTTTCCGCATCGCGTCGATGACCAAGAACTTCGCCGGGCTCGCGATCATGAAGCTGCGCGATCAAGGCCGGCTCTCCCTCGATTCCCCGGCCTCCCGCTACGTGCCGGAGCTGCGCACGCTTCCCTACCCAACCACCGACTCGCCCGCGATCACGTTGCGCCACTTGCTGACGCACTCGGAGGGACTCCCCGAAGACAACCCGTGGGGCGACCGGCAGCTGGCGGAATCCGACGCTACATTGTCGCGATGGATGCGCGCGGGGTTTCCGTTTTCGCAGGCGCCTGGGATGGGCTACGAGTACTCGAACACCGGCTTCGCGATCCTGGGTCAGGTGATCGCCCGAGTCTCCCTGATGCGGGCGCGCGATTTCATCGACCGCGAGTTCCTCAAGCCCCTCAGGATGGCTCAGACAAAGTGGGACACCCAGGCGGTGCCCGGCGATCGCATCGCGCGCGGCTACGGCCGGGTCGATGGCCAGTGGGTGGCGGAGACACCGCTCGCCGATGGTTCGTACGGGATCATGGGGGGGCTTTACTCGTCCGTACCCGATCTCGCGAAACTCGTGGGCCTGTATCTCTCCGCGTACCCGGCACGGGACGGTGACGACAATGGTCCGCTCAAGCGCTCCTCGCTGCGGGAGATGCAGATCGCGCATTCGCCTTACCGCTCCACTGCCCTTCGGACCTCGATGACCGCACCGCTCAATCTTTCGTCGGGCGGGTATGCCTTCGGCCTCGCCTCCACTCAGAGCTGTCGCTTCGGAAAGATCGTGGCCCACTCCGGCGGTTTGCCGGGTTACGGATCGCAGATGCGCTGGCTTCCCGAGTACGGCGTCGGAATCGTCGCGCTCGCGAACGGGACCTACGCGGGCCCGGGACGCGCGGTGAACGAGTCCCTCGAAGCGATCGCCCGAACCGGGGCGCTAAACCCTCGGGTTCCTCAACCGGGACCGGAGCTCCTCGAGATCAAAGCCACCGTCAGTGGGCTGGTCAACAACTGGAGCGACGGTGGTCTCGAGAAGATCGCGGCGATGAACCTCCTGCTTGACCGATCCCTGGATCGTCGGCGCAAGGAGTTCGCGACGCTCCGTGAAAAGCACGGCGTATGTCGTGCTGAGGCGGAGATCGAGGCCGAGAACGCGCTGCGCGGACGGTGGACCCTGGCCTGTGAACGGGGCGAGGTGCGGCTCAGTGTCACCCTCGCTCCGACGCTCCCTCCGACGGTTCAGTACCTGGAGGCCTCGTCGATCTTCCTTCCAAGCGCGGGTTTCAATGCGGTGGCCACAGCCCTTGTGCGCGCGATCAATCAAGGCGAAGGGATGAGCGAGTCTCTGATCTCCCTGAGCGCTCCCACGGACGCTGCCGCGCAGATTGCGGCATCGAGGGTTTACGGCTCGTGTGTCGCGGGAGATCTCGTGGACGGCGGACCAGATGGCGGGACGCTGCGGCTCAACTGTGAGAAAGGGAAACTCGACGTGCGCCTCACCGTTGACGCGTCGGGCCTGATGACCGCCCTGCGGATCGCACCCGCGGCCGGCGAAGTCTGCGTGCCTTAGGCCGAACCGCGCTCTGAAACGATCAGCGCGCGGCCGCGCTCGACATCGACCTTGGAGAGCAGGTACGCGCCGACCACGAAGAAGATCGCGAGGCCAAGGATCGCGCCCCGACTCGATCCGGTCACCGTGACCATCACCCAGAAGAGCGCAGGGCCCATGATTCCGGCGAAGCGCTCACCGATTCCGTAGAAGCCGAAGAACTCGGATGACTTCTCCTTAGGGATCAGGCTGGCGAAGAGGGACCTCGACAGGGCCTGCGCCCCACCCTGGGCCGTCCCGATCAGGGCGGCCAGAACGAAGAAGTGCCAGGTCTCGGTCATCAGATAGCCGACCACGCAGATCGCGAAGTAGGTGGCGAGGGCGACGTAGATGGCCTTTCGGGTTCCGACCTTCGAGGCCATGCGGCTATACAGAAAAGCGAAGGGCAGGCCGATGAACTGAACCGCCAGGATCGCCTGCAGCAGGCGCGCCTGGGGGATGCCGATCTCCGTGCCGTAGGTCGCACCGACCTTGATGACGGTGTTGACGCCGTCGTTGTAGACAAGGAACGCGACCATCATCATGAAAGCCTCGCGGTAGCGACGCAGATCGCGGAAAGTCGCGCGGAGCGAATCGATCGTGGCGGAGAAGGCCTTCATCGGGGATCGTCGGACGCCCTGTCCGTTCCCGCTCGCCGGCGGCTCCGGCACGTATCGGAAGAGCGGGATAGAGAAGAGGGCCCACCACAACGCGGCGAAAGCGAATGAGGCACGAGTGGCCGAGCCCGCGTCAGCGAAGCCCCAGGTTTGAGGGCTGGCAATCCATAGAAGATTCAGGGCGAGCACCAGGCCGCCCGAGAGATACCCAAAGGCGTAGCCGGCCGAGGAGACCAGATCGACCTCCTCCGGCCTGGCGACGTGGGGCAACAGAGAGTCGTACAGGATGAAAGACACCGCGATACCGACGTTCGCCAGCCCGTACCAGAAGAGACCCGCCTTCCATTCACCCGGGCCCACGAACGCGATGCCGAGTGTGGCGCCCACGCCGATGGCGACGAAAAGCCCCATGATCCGCTTGCGCGTTCCGGAGAAGTCCGCGAGCGCGCCCACAAACGGCCCGATGAAGGCCACGATCAGCGCGGCTATCGCGGTCGCCGCGTAGAAGTGCGCGCCGGATTCGGCCTTCGTGAGCCCCTGCGCGACAACACTCGCGAAGTAGACCTGAAAGACCTGCACGATCGACGTCATGAACGCGGAGTTCGCCCAGTCGTAGGCGACCCAGCCCCGCAACTCAGGGCGAGAAAGTCCCAGTCGCTCGAGAAGAGGAACCGCCACGATTGTTGAGCATTCTGTCATTGACGCTGGGGGTGGAGGGGGCATTTATTGTCAGAATGGGTTCGAAACAATGCCCGCAACTCCGAGACGCCGTCCTGCAAAAGACCGGCATACCGGATTCGCGCTTAGCGCGCCGATCATGTTCCATGACGTCGATCCCGCGGGGACGGCCTACTACCCGCGCCTGGTCGATCTTTGTCATCAGGCCTTCGAGGCCTTCTTCAACGCCCGGATCGGCCCGGCCTACTCGAGGGTGATCGCAAGCGGCACCGGCTTCCCCACTGTTCACTTCGCGGCCGACTTCGTTAAGCCGATCCGTCACGGCGACACCATCGATGTCGGCGTTCGAGTGAGCGAGGTCGGCCGGACGTCGATCACTCTTGCCTACGAGGCGCGCCGCGGGAAGACCGTCCTCTTCAAAGCGAAAAATGTGGTCGTGGTCGTTGATCTTAAGACGATGAGCAAGAAACCGCTCGGCACGGCGATGCGCCGCAAATTCGAGGCCGCTCGCCAGGAGCCTGCGCGGCAGGAGGGCTCCGGTCCACCAGACGGCGCTCCGTCCGGGTGTCGAAGGGACTAGCTCAGAACCAGGCGCTCGATCAGGTCGACCCGCCGGGCCAGGTCGGAGACAACAACATGCTCGTGGCGCGCATGAGCGCCATCGCCCATCGGGCCGAGCCCGTCGAGGGTCGGGACACCCGCGGCCGCGGTGAGGTTGCCGTCCGAAGCACCGCCGACCCGCTCACCTCGAAGTTCGAAGCCGAGATCCGAGGCAATCCTCTGCGCAGCAGCGAAGAGCGCGCGCGAGGCGTCGGTCTCCGCGAGCGGCGGCCGATCGAAACCGCCGTCCACCGAGACGCCGACTCGAGGGTCGCGCGGCCGCCAGGCCCGGAGGTCGCGCTCGACTCTCTCGGTTTCGGAAGGCATCCAGACCCGGCAGTCGACCGCAACCTCCGCGTTTTCCGGCACGACATTGGTCTTGGTCCCCGCGGAAGCAAGTGTCGGCGTGACCGTGGTGCCGTGGTCGACGCTTCCGAATTTCGTTGCGTCGAGGATGAACTCAGCCAGCGCGGTCAGCGCGGACGCGCCTTTTTCGGGGTCGAGGCCGGCATGAGAAGGGACACCCTTGAACTTCAGGCGGAAGAGGCCCGTGCCCTTTCGCGCGACCTTCGCGGCGCCGCCTCCCGCCGAAGGCTCGAGGACGAAAACGCGGTCGTGCTTGCGCGCCTGATCGATCAGGAGTTCGCGGGAGGCCGAACTCCCGACCTCCTCGTCGGGGACGAGAAGCAGGGTGATCCGAGGGCAGGCGGGACGCGCGCGAAGCCGGTCGAGGACATGGAGCGCTACCGCGACTCCCGCCTTCATGTCGAAAACCCCCGGGCCGCGGACAACGCCAGCTTCCTCGTGAAACGGCATTTCCTGGAGGGTTCCGACCGGCCAGACCGTGTCGATGTGTCCCAGGAGCAGTGTGCTGGGCCGACCGTTATCCGGAATCCCAATGGTGGCGACCACGGCGTCGCCGCGCATGAGACATGGAACCTGCCGCGCGTAGGACTCGCCGCCCCGGCTCAGACGCTCGCAGATCCATGCGGCGAGAGCACTTACGTGATCGGCCTCGTCGGAAGGCGACTCGCGGACCACAAGTTCGCGCAGATCCTCGAGTATTCGGGCGGTGTCGTCCATCGGCCAGATAATAGGCCGGCGCCTGGAACCTGCGGGTGGCATGCGTCGTTATTGCCATAGAGAGAGGAATTCCATGACCACCTTGTTCATCCTGGGGCTGATGTTCGCAGCGGCGGTGTGCTCGCTGGTCCTGATACCGCTCTTCCTGCTGAAGGTGGCGTTCACGGTGGTGGCATCCCTGCTCGTGATCCCGTTCCAGATTCTGGGAGCGATTCTCGGCGGCCTGGCCAAGGTGTTCACGAAGGGGATGTTCTGGCTCGCGGTTTTGATGCTGCCCCTCGCGATCATCGCTTTTCCGCTGACCATTCTGGCCTTCTTCGCCTGGGTCGTCTATCGCGTCTTCCGCCCGCGCCGGACGGCGCAGGCGTACGTCGTCGCCTGACCCGAGCCCTTGGCCACCGGGCCGATAGGCGGAACTGGACGCCGACCACGCATGCGTTCCGGTTCGGGCGATTTTCCAAGCTTAAGATCGGTCCCCGATGACCCTCGAAGCGATCCTCTCGGCCCACGTCTCATCTGAGCCTCGCGAGGAGCAGGATCGCGCACGCATGACGGACTTTGCTCGACGGCATGACGATCCTTTCAATCGGATGATTCCGGAGGGACATTTCACGGGCTCGGGACTCGTGATGTCCATGGATGGTTCAAAGGTTCTGTTGCTACATCACTTGAAGCTGCATCGGTGGCTCCAACCGGGCGGACACGGCGAAGTCGGGGAAACGTCGGGCGAAACGGTGGCGAGCCGCGAGGTGGCCGAAGAGACAGGCCTTGTCCCCCGGCTGCATCCAAGCGCGCCACGTCCGTTCGATGTGGATATCCACACGATCCCTGCCCGCAAGACTGATCCCGAGCACGAACATCTCGACCTTCGATATCTATTCGTGGCCGATCCTTCCGAACCGCTCCGCGGCGAGGCCCCCGAGGGAGCGGGCAGAGTCGACGGCGGACCACCGCTGCGATGGTTTCCCGTCGACGAAGCGCTCGCCATGGATCTCGATCCGGGGCTCAAGAGGATGATTCGCAAGGCGGTGGGAACGCTGCGGGCCGCGTGAAGGAACCTGCGATCGTTCCCTCCCAGACGATCAGCGTGGTCATTCCGACTTTGAACGAGGAACGTTCGCTGACCGCGGCCATCGGTTCCGCTTCGGACGCGGACGAGATCGTGGTGGTCGACGGCGGATCCTCGGACCGGACGCGGGCAGTCGCGGAGGAATCGGGAGCGCGGGTCCTTGTGTCCGCTCCGTCCCGGGGGCTTCAGATGGCCGAAGGGGCGAAAGCGACGCGCGGGGAGTGGATCATCTTCCTTCACGCCGACACGCGTCTTTCCGCTCAGGCCTGCCCTTACATTCGGCGACTCGATCCCAACATCCTGGGCGGCGCCTTCAGATTGCGGTTCGATTCGCCGCGACTCACCTATCGCGTTTTGGAGCTCGCGGTCCGCGTTCGGACGCGCGGCCTGGGGCTGCCCTACGGAGACCAGGCCATCTTCTGCCGGCGCACCGCGTATACCGCGGCCGGGGGCATGCCAGCCTTCCCGGTAATGGAAGACGTTGCGTTCATCCGCGCCCTCGGCCGGACCGGAGCGCTGGCCTTCCCCACGATCGACGCGGTGACGAGCCCCCGGCGCTATGAGAGGCGCGGCCCGATTCGCTCCTCGATCAGGAACCTCTGGCTGCTCACTCGGTACTTCGGCGGGGCCGCTGTGTCGGACCTCGCGCGCGCTTACCGGCCCTGATCAGCCAAGGGGTCCCGCAGGCAGACCGATCGTCGCGCGCAGACCGCGAACCAGGAAGTGCGGATACGGGGTCAGAACAAACGTCATCAGTCCGGCGAGCAGATACCCGGGGACAATGAGGGCGAAGGGAAGCCACGAGGGCAGGGCTCGCCTCTTTCGGACGGTCCAGGGCGTCACGACCGGCGCGATCGCAAAAGCCGCTCCCATGGCGCCAAGCGCCAGGCTGTCGCACCACGGACAAGGTGGCGGCGGACCGACGTTGATGCTGCACAGCTTCTCAGCGCCCTCCCACAACGTCTTGCAGCCGCAGCGAAAGAGGAGGCCGCAGGCCGGCGTCAGGAAGACAAAGGAGAGGACAACCGAAACGAGGGTAGAGGCTCGCACCGGGCGACTCTACCCGCGAAGGCCTACCGCCCCTTTGATCCCCGCTTCAGACCTCGGAGTTTCCCGAAGGCCACACAGACACCCTCGTCTAGGGCAAGATAGCGCCGCCATGAACCCTCAGGACCGCCTCATCATCGCGCTCGACGTCGACTCGATGGAACGCGGGCAGCGGCTCGTTGACGAGCTCCGACCTCACGCCGGGATGTTCAAGGTAGGGAAGGAGCTTTTCACCGCAGCCGGGCCGGACATGGTCCGCTGGATCGTCGAGGGCGGCGGCCGTGTGTTCCTCGATCTCAAGTTCCATGACATACCGAACACCGTCGCGAAGGCCGTAGGTTCGGCGGCGCAGCTGGGGACCTTCTTCGTGACCCTTCACGCCTCGGGAGGTCGCGCGATGCTCGAGGCCGCAGCCTCGGCCCTTCCCGCCGAAGGGACTCAGCTTCTCGGGGTCACCGTGCTCACTTCGCACACCGACGAGAGCCTCAAAGAAACGGGCGCGGGGGGAACCGTTGTGGAAACGGTGCGGCGGCTGGCGATTCTTGCGCGCGACTCCGGAATCGACGGCGTCGTTTGCTCGCCTCACGAAATCGCGCTGATCCGGGAGAGTGTGGGCGACGATCTCGTCATCGTCACGCCGGGCATCCGGCCCAAAGGCGCCGCGAAGGGTGACCAGGCTCGAGTCACCACGCCTCGTGAGGCGATCCGACTCGGATGCGACTACGTCGTGGTGGGACGTCCCATCACGGAGGCCGATTCACCCGCGGACGCGGCGAAGGCGATCGTCGAAGAACTCAGCCGCGGCTGATGGTGTTCGACAATTCGTCGCTGTCCCCGGAGCCCTCCACCCGCGGGTAGTGAGCGGCCAACAATTCGCCCGCCTTCTCAACCACCGCGACGAGGCCGTCGGTGAAGCGTCCCTCACGAAAAGCTCCGGACATCGCCGCGGCCATCTCATCGAGGGGCGTGGTGCCGACCTTGGAGGTGATCCCCGAATCGCCAAGCACCGCGAAGGTGTGGCTCGCCGGGGCTACGAAGATCAATATGCCGTTGCGCTCCACGGTTCTGGTCATGCCAAGACGCTCGAAGGCCGCCGTCGCATCCTTCATGACATCGCCCACGGTTTTATCGGTGACGTGAATCCGAACCTCGCCACGAGATCGCAGTTCGGCGAGGCGGATCGCCTCGACCACTCGCGGTTCGTCGATCTTCGCGAAGAAGGATTCAGTCATGGTTACCAGCTCCCGGATGCGCCGCCGCCGCCAAAAGACCCACCCCCACCCGAAAAACCTCCGCCGCCCCCACCGCCCCACGAGCCTCCCCCGCCACCGGACCCGCCGCCACCCCAACCCGTTGATGAGCCCCAACCGCCACTTGCCCTTCCGCGAGTTCCCCCGCGGCCCGAATAGGTTCGCGAGTTCGAGATCGCGTGGATCTCACGCAGCAGGGGAAAGAGGACGCCGGCGAACAGGAAGAAGAGGACGAGCAGAATGATGAGGACAGTCCTCGAAGAGGTGCGGCCGCTCGACCGGGCAGGCTGATACTCGCCCTTCGTCGCCGCGATGATGGCTTCAACGCCGGCCAGCAAGCCATCCCCATAGTTGCCGGATCTGAAACGCGGCGTGATCTCGTCATTGATGATGCGCGAGGAAAGCGCGTCCGGCAGCGCGCCTTCAAGGCCATACCCCACTTCGATCCGCATCTTGCGGTCGGCCACGAAAACGAAGAGGACGGCGCCGTTGTCCCGGGCCTTGTCACCGACTCGCCAGGCCTCGGCGGTGCGATTCGTGTATTCCTCCATCGAGGTGTAGCCGTCGGGGACACGGTCGGCGACGACGACCAGAACCTGGTTCGACGAAGCGGTCTGGAACTCGCGAAGACGGGCTTCAAGCCGCGCGGCGAGGTCAGGGGGTACGACTCCCGCGGTGTCGGTGAAGAAGTTGACCGGCGGGGGCGGGGCCTGCGGCTGAGCCAGCGTCCCCGTGGGAAGGACAAAAGCGAGCGCGGCCAGAACGAAGACCGCCATGGTCATAAAGCGCGGCCCGGACTTGGCGGTTTGGCTCAAAGGTCAGTTGGACGGTGAAGGGGCGGGTGAGGCTCCAAAGTTGAAGTTGACGCTCGGCGCCCTCTCGCTGCCCGCGGTCGACTTGAAGTAGGGCTTCTCCTTCATGCCGAAGAAACCCGCGAAGAGACGGGCGGGCATCTTGAGAATGGCGGTGTTGAAGATCTGCGCTTTCTCATTGAAGCGGTTGCGCTCGACGGAGATCCGGTTCTCGGTCCCTTCGAGTTGAACCTGAAGGTCGCGGAAGTTGGCGGTCGCCTTGAGGTCTGGATATTGCTCCGAGACCACGAGCAGACGAGAGAGAGCCGAAGAGAGACCGCCTTGCGCCCTTTCGAACTCCGCCATGGAAGCGGGATCGCTCGGGTTCACCCGAACCTGCCCGACACTCGCGCGTGCCTGGGTCACGGCCTCGAGTGTCGACTTCTCGAAGTTAGCGGCCCCCGAGACGGTGGCCACGAGGTTTGGAATGAGGTCGGCGCGGCGTTGGTACGCGCTCTCGACCTGGGCCCACTGGGCATCCACGGCCTGGGAAAGGCCGACCAGATTGTTGTAGCTGCCCATCAGGGCAAGGCCAACTCCGGCGATGAGGAGGACGGTGACAACGAGGCAACCAATGGCTTTCATGGAACTCTCTAATCTGCGCCAAATGGACGAGCGGGGCGCATCTGGATCATAGACGTCCCCCCTTGGCCGACCCGTGGCCGGCGCGGCCGGACCGCGTGGGCTCGGCGAGGGATCTAAGATCGCAGCCATGAGCAAGCTCGAACCCCTGGGCATCAAACGCCTGGAATCGGTCCACTACTACGTCCACGATCTCGAGCGCTCCCGGCGCTTCTACGTCGACATGATGGACTTCGCGGAGATCGGCGAGAGTTCCGCTGATCTCACCCGGCGCGGGAAACAGAAATCCGTCGCCTTCATGGCCGGAAACTGCGTGGTCGTCTGCATAGCGCCCGAGGGCGAAGGCGGTCGGGCCGCGCGTTTCCTGAAGAAGCATCCGGACGGGGTCGGCACACTCAACTTCGAGGTCGAGAACATCGAGACCACTTTCCGGCTCCTCGAGGGACGGGGCGGCACACCGATCCAGGACATAGAGCGCGATGAAGATGACAAGGGCGGAACCCTCGCGTGGTTTTCGATCACCACGCCGTTTGGTGACACCACGTTCCGGTTCATCGAGCGCAAGGGATATCAGGCTCTTTTTCCAGGCTTCGCCGCATATCCGACGCCGAAGGGAGGGAGCAATCGCTTCGGCTTCCAGGGTTTCGACCACACCACTTCCAACTTCCAGACCATGAAACCCGCCCTCTTGTGGATGGAGCATGTGATGGGTTTCGACCGCTTCTGGGACGTTGCGTTCCACACCACCGATGTGGGCAAGGACAAGAGCCACGGGTCCGGCCTGCGGTCGGTGGTGATGTGGGACAAACACTCCGGCGTGAAGTTCGCCAACAACGAGCCCTGGCGGCCCTTTTTTAGGGCTTCGCAGATCAACATCTTCAACGAGGAACTGCGCGGCGACGGAGTGCAGCACCTCGCGATCTCCGCGAAGGACATCATCTCCTGTGTGCGGGGCCTGCGCGAGCACAAGGTCGAGTTCATGCCGACGCCCTCGACCTACTACGACATGCTGCCCAACCGGCTGAAGCAGCTCGCCATCGGCGCGATCGACGAGGACCTCAGCGTACTGCGTGAACTCGAGATCCTGGTGGATGGCGACGGGCCGCACTCCTATCTTCTGCAGATCTTCCTGCGCGAAGCCGCGGGCCTCTACAAGGAAACGTCGGCCGGACCGTTCTTCTTCGAGATCATCCAGCGCAAGGGTGACGAAGGTTTCGGCGCGGGGAACTTCCGCGCGCTGTTCGAGTCCATCGAGCGAATGCAGACGAGCTGAGCCCCGGGGAGGGCTGAGGCTCTCAGCGTCCTCCTAGACGACGGCTCCAAACACCTTTCCGACGAACGCGGTCACCGCCATCGCAAGCGCTCCCCAGAAGATCACGCGGGCCGCTCCCCTCCCGATCGGCGCGCCGCCGGCGCGGGCCGCCACCACGCCGAGGCCGCCCAGGAACAGGATCGAGGTCGCCGCAACCACGGTCGCGATCTGAGGAGCGGGCGCCAGCAAGGCCGAGCCCAGGGGAAGAGCCGCGCCGATCGCGAAGGTCGCGGCCGAGGTGAGGGCGGCCTGAACCGGCCGCGCGGTGTTGATCGCCGAAATCCCCAGCTCGTCGCGCGCGTGAGCCCCCAGGGCATCGTGCTCGGTGAGCTGATGCGCCACCTGCGAGGCGAGTTCCGGGGTGAGACCGCGCGCCTGGTAGATCATGGCCAGTTCCAGATGCTCGGACTCGGGCTCGGTCAGAAGCTCCTCGCGTTCGCGCGCGAGATCGGCGGCCTCGGTGTCGGACTGCGAACTCACCGACACGTACTCGCCCGCGGCCATCGACATGGCGCCGGCCACGAGCCCGGCCATGCCAACCGTGAGAAGTTCATCGCGAGAGACGCTCGCGGCGGCGACACCCACGAGCAGGCTGGCGGTGGAGACGATGCCGTCGTTCGCACCCAGGACCGCGGCGCGCAGCCAGCCGACGCGGGAAGTGCGATGGATCTCAGGATGCGTGGTGCGTGCCATATGGGAGTGAGTGTACGGCGGAAGCGTGTTACGTTCGGCGTCTTGGATCCGCGACCCGACTCGCCCTGGAGCACACCCGCCACCGTCGCGGGTTTCTCCCGGTCGCCGCCGAATGCGACGTTGATCCGTTTCGCCGAGGCGGAGCGGGACCGGCGGGGTGCACGGCGGGCCCTCGATGTCGGCTGTGGCGCAGGTCGCAATGCGCATCCTCTCGCGGATCTGGGATTCGATGTCGTCGGACTCGACCTCTCCATGCCGATGCTTCAGGCGGCGATAGCGCGTCCCCGACGAAACGGCGTGCGGCTCCAACTCGCCCAGGCCACGATGGACCACCTGCCCCTGCCCGACCGCGCCTTCGATATCGTGATCGCCCATGGCATCTGGAACCTCGCCGGTTCGGGCGCCGAGTTCCGGCGCGGCCTGAACGAGGCGGCGCGGGTTTGCAAAGAGGGCGCGGGCCTTTTCGTCTTCACGTTCTCCCGAAACACACTGCCTTCAGAAGCCACGCCGGTTCCCGGCGAGACGTTCGTGTTCACTCAGTTTTCCGGACGACCCCAATGCTTCCTGAGCGAGACGGAACTCATCCTTGAACTCGGCGTTGCGGGATTTGCGCTCGACCAAGATGTGGTGACCTTGACCGAGCACAATCGTCCGAGGCCCGGGCAGCTTCAAGCTGGTTCAGGACCTGTAATCTTCGAGGCCGCCTTTCGCATGGCGGCTCGCCCCTAACCTGACCGAGGTCCAACATGTTTCTGCGGACGCGAAGCGCCTGTCTTCTCTCGATGTCGCTCATCGCTCCGCCGCTGGCGGCGGCTCAGGACAGCCCGGCTGAACGACTTCTTCAGCTCGCCCGGGTCCCGGGCGTGTCGGGCCACGAGAGCGATGTGCGTAACGCGGTCGCCTCGATGCTCCCGGCTACGATGCGCGCCGAGATCGACAGCGCCGGGAATCTCCTTGTGCGGATCGGATCCGGCGCACCCCGAACCCTCGTGACGGCGCCCCTCGATGAGCCGGGATACGTGGTTTCCGGAATCACCGAAGAGGGCTATTTACGCCTTCACCGTCACACCACCGGCCTGTCGCATGCGCTCGCCCACGAATACCACGTCGGCCAGCCCGTCCTCGTCCGGACCGCATCGGGCGCGTACGTCGCGGGTGTGACGGCCACTCCCTCGACTCACCTCCGCTCCACACGCCCGCCGGGCGCCGATGCTTCGCCACGCTCCATCGACGATCTCTTCGTCGACGTGGGTGCCTCAACCCGCGACGAAGTGGCTTCGCGCGGAATCCGAATGCTCGACGCGGTGACCCTGCGCGAGCGAACCGCGAGGCTCGCCGGCGGCGAGGTCGCGGGGGTTGCCGCTTCGGCGAGGGCCGCGGCGGCGGCGCTTGTCGACATCGCGATGCGGGCCGGTTCCGCGAGGGCCGAGGGCTCCCTCATCCTGGCCTGGACCGCGCAGTCGTTCTTCGGTCAGCGCGGCCTGCAGCGGCTCATCGAAGCCGAGAAGCCCGACCGTCTGATCGCGATGATCGGAGCGCTCCCTCCCGCGAAAGACGCGGTTGGGTCGAGCGGCGTCGTGGGCGGAGGGCCGATGATTCGGAACGATGACACGTTCCTCGCCGATGCCGCGGCCAGAGCCGGTGTGAAGATCCAGAAGCGACCCGCCCCGGGTCTTCCCTTGACCGCCGGACGCGGCCTCGAAACGCATGTGATCGCGATTCCTTCGCGCTACGCTCAGACACCGGTCGAAACGATCGACGCGCGCGACGCCGAGGCCGCGGCCCTGCTGGTGGCCCAGGCTGTGGGACTTGGCCCGCTGCACCCCGCGACCACGCTCGCGACGGTTCCCGAACCGCCCCCCGTGACGTTCGTCGAGCCCGACCTCCGCCTGCTCGCGGGTCTCGTCCGCGCGTACGGCGTCTCGGCACACGAAGGGCCGGTCCGCGCCGAAGTGCTCCGGCGGCTGCCTACGTGGGCGAAGCCCGAGGTCGACCCGAAGGGCAATGTCATCGTCCGTTTCGGACAAGGCGCGCCGTCCGTGCTCTTCATCGCACACCTGGATGAGGTCGGCTTCGAGATCGAGTCGATTCAGGAGGACGGAACGGCGTCGGTTCGCGCACGCGGCGGAATGTACCTCTCGCTCTACGAGGCGCATCCCGTCCTCGTACACACCGCCAAAGGGCCGCGTCAGGCCGTGCTCGCGCCGCGCCGCGACTATGCGGCGTCCGCAACCCTCGAACCCGAGACCGAGAGCCTGCTTCTCGACACCGGCGCGAAATCGCGGACGGAGGCCGAAAGTCTCGGGCTCATGGTCGGGCAGGCGATCACGCCGCGCAAGGATCTGGCGAAACTCGGTGAACACCGTGCTTCGGCACGCGGGATGGACGACCGCAACGGCTCCACGGCCTTGCTGATGGCCCTCGCGCGCCTCGATCCCGGAACGCTCAAGAACCGCGTGACGTTCGCGTGGTCGGTCGAAGAAGAGACCGGTCTCGCCGGCGCCGCGTTCATCGCTGGGAAAGAGAAGTTCGACACGGTCTTCGCGGTCGATACCTTCGTCTCCTCGGACACGCCGGTGGACTCACGACGCCTCGCCTACGCCCCTCTCGGCCAGGGCGCCGTCCTGCGAGGCCTCGACAATCGCACCCTGGTGAGTGCTACGGTCATGGACCGCATCACCTCCCTCGCGAAGGAGAGCAACATCCCTCTCCAGATCGGGGTGACGGGCGGCGGCACGGACGCCTCACCGTTCGCCGCGAAAGGCTCAATCGACGTCGGCCTGTCGTGGCCGGGCCGCTACTCGCATTCTCCCGTCGAGGTCATGGACCGCCGGGACCTCGAAGCCCTCACGAAACTGATCGTGACGCTCGCGCAGAAGTACTGAGCCGCTTCAGCCTTCGAGTTTCTTCTTCAACTCCACCAGCAGGTTGAGGGCCTCGATCGGGGTCAGCGCGTTGACGTCGGTCTTGCGGATGTCCTCCGCGACGGCGTCTGAGACCGGGGCGAAGAGCGAGAGCTGACGTTCCTTCGGCGCACCCATCACACCGGTACGCGCGAGTTTCGGCCGCCCCTCGGAGTCGAACTCGGTCTGCTCGAGGTTCTTGAGGATCTCCCGCGCGCGCTTGACTACCGGCGAAGGCAAGCCAGAGAGCTTCGCCACCTGGATGCCGAAGGAGCGATCCGAACCGCCGGGTTCCACGCGGCGAAGGAACAGGATGTCGTCCTTCCACTCCCGCGCGGTGACGTGAAGGTTCGACACCGCGGGGCGGTCCACCGCGAGGTCGACAAGCTCGTGGTAGTGCGTGGCGAAGAGGGTGCGCGGGCAATGCGGGCCGCGCTCGGCCAGATGTTCGGCCACCGCCCACGCGATGGACAGACCGTCGAAGGTCGCGGTGCCTCGGCCGATCTCGTCGAGAAGAAGAAGGCTGCGGTCGGTGGCGTGTCTCAGGATGTACGCGGTCTCCTGCATTTCCACCATGAACGTGGACTGTCCGCGGAGCAGGTAGTCGGAGGCTCCGACCCGGGTGAAGAGTCGATCGCAAACCGTCAACTTTGCTTCCAGGGCGGGCACGAAGCTGCCCATCTGCGCCATCACGACCATGAGGCCGGTCTGACGGAGGAAGGTGGACTTGCCGCCCATGTTGGGTCCGGTGACGATGAAGAGCCGCGGCGACTCATGGGCCGGGCCAAAGGTGAGGTCGTTCGCGACGAAGGGATTCTCGGTAGAAGACTCGACCACGGGGTGACGCCCCTCGCGATAGACGAGTTCACCGTCCGAGGACAGACGCGGCTTGATGTAGTTGAGGCGCTGCGCCGCCTCCGCGAGGGAGGCCACGACGTCGAGAATCGCGATCGCGCGCGAGGTCGTCTGCAGATCCTTGACGCAGCCGAGAGCCGCTTCGGCCAGGCCAGCGAAGATTTCCTTCTCCCGTTCGAGCAGGCGCTCCTCGGCGCGCAGGACCTTTTCCTCGAAGTCCTTGAGTTCGGGCGTCACGAAACGTTCGCCCGAAACCACGGTCTGGCGTCTTATGTAGTCTTCGGGCACGAGATGGAGGTTCGGCTTCGTGATCTCGATGTAGTAGCCGAAAACACGGTTGTAGCGCACCTTGAGCGAGGTGATGCCGGTGCGATCGCGTTCGTGCGACTCGATCCGCGCGATCGCCTCCTTGCCCCCGGTGTGCAGGCTGCGGAGTTCGTCGATCTGCGGATCGACGCCCGCCCGTACGAGATCGCTCTCACCCACCGCGGCCGGAGGCGAGTCGACAAGCGTGTTCAGGATCCGGTCGGCCAGTTTCTCCTGAGGATCGAGGGCCTGGATCTGGCCGCGCAACAGAGGAGCGTTGAGCTCGGCGCCGGCGACCGCCGCGGCGGCGACGCCCCGGAGCGAGGTCGCGAGCGAAGCGAGATCTCGCGGCGTGGCGCGGCCGAACGTGAGCTTCGCGATCAAACGGTCGAGGTCGCGGATGCGAGCGAGGGCGTCCTCGAGGTCGCCGCGCGTTCGCGTCCGAAAGGCCAGCTCCTCCACCGCGTCGAGACGGTCCTGGATGGGCTCGCGCCTGGAAAGAGGGCGGAGAATCCAGTCGCGCAGGAGGCGGCTTCCCATGGGGGAGTGGGTCTGGTCCAGGACGGAGAGGAGCGTCCCGCGCGGCGAACCGACGATGAGGTTCTCGACCAGTTCGAGGTTGCGGCGCGTCGACTCGTCGAGGATCAGAACATCGCCATCGTCGCGGTGGGTGAGCGACGTGACGTGGGAGAGTTCCCGCTTCTGGGTCGACTTGAGATAGAGGAGCAGCGCCCCCGCTGCGGTCGCGGCCTCCGGTGTCCGCTCGCAGCCCATTGCCTCGAGTTTGATGACGCCGAAGTGGCGAAGCAGTTCCTCGCGCGCGCGCTTCGTGTCGAACTCCGAGT
>JANNJB010000274.1:0-5082 GCA_031405615.1 Vicinamibacteria bacterium
GCGGCCGAGGGCGCGCGCTCCCTGTTCGAGCGAGCGAAGGCGCTCGGGGTGCGCCACGAGGTCGGAAATCACCGCACCCAGGGTGTCGAGTTCGGTCTCGGCAACCATGACCGCGGCGCGAGACGCCACCATCGCCTTCGCGTTCCAGGTCTGATGGTCCTCGGCGGCCGAGCGCAGCGGCACCAGAACCGCGGCCTTCCCGGCCACCGTCAGTTCGGCGAGGGTCGTGGCCCCGGCGCGGCACAAAACGAGGTCCGCGGCGGCGAAGGCTTCCCACATGTTGTCGATGAAGGCGGTCACTTCGGCTTTGCGTCCCGCCGCCCGGTAGGCGGCCTGGACGTGGTCGAACTGCGCCGGCCCGGTCTGGTGAACGATCGTGAGAGTCGCATCATCGGGCAGTGTGGGCAGAGCCTTGATGAGACCTTCGGAAAGGATGCGCGAGCCCTGCGACCCTCCGAAACACAGGAGGCGCAGGGGTGGCGTGTGCGCTTTTTGCGGAAGGGCCTTGAACGAAGCGCGCACGGGATTTCCGGTGAGCACACCCTTTCCGTCGAAGTGCGACAAGGTCGATTCGAAAGCGCAGGCCGCCTGGCGGACGAAGGGTGTGAGTCGCCGGTTGGTGAAGCCCGGAATAGCGTTTGGTTCGAGCAGGAGTGTGGGGATGCGGAGAAGGCTCGCCATAAGGACGAGCGGTCCCGACGCGTAACCGCCGATGCCAAGAACGGCGCTCGGCCGGGTTTTCATCAAAAGGAATGCCGCCCGGAGCAGTCCCCAGGGGAGGAGGGCCACACCGCGTAGCCGCGCCAGAACAGAGGGAGTGTTGAGGGGCAGGACGGGGAGCAGATGCAGCTTGAGATTCGCGCGCGGTACGATCTTCCGCTCGAGACCGAGGGGTGCGGTCGATCCCACGAACTCCACCCGCACCGCCGACGAGCGGGCGGCCATCTCTTCGGCGACGGCGATCCCCGGGAAGATGTGACCTCCGGTTCCGCCGGCCGCGATGAGGATCAATGGATTCAAGGCCGCGGGCTCCATCAATCCGTGTGCTGAGAAACGTTCAAAACGATTCCGACCGAAAGCAGACACAACACCAGTGACGTGCCGCCGGCCGAGAAGAAGGGAAGAGGGATGCCCTTGGTGGGGGTGAGGCCGAGCACCACGCTCATATTGATGAAGGCCTGGGACACGATCGTCATGGACAAACCGGCGGCGAGCAGGCGGCCGAACATGTCGGGCGCGCGCTGCGCGGTTCGCAGCCCTCGCCAGAGGAAGACGAGGAACAGGCCGACGATGATGAATGCGCCGATGAACCCGAGTTCCTCGCCGACCACGCCGAAGATGAAGTCCGAATAAGGGTAGGGAAGGAACGAAGCCTTTTGTTCTCCCTTCATGAAGCCGCGCCCGAAGGGTCCGCCGCTGCCCACCGCGATCACGCTCTGGATCAGCTGGTAGCCCGTGCCCTGCCTCTGCGCCCAGGGATCGAGGAACGCGAAGATGCGGTCGAGTCGATAAGACGCGGAGGTGATGCCCAGCATCAAAACCGGCAGCATCACCGCGCCGCCGAGAACGAAGAGCCGGAAGGGCACGCCCGCGAGGAAGGCCATGGCACTTGCGACCAGAACGATGTGGATGGCCGAGCCGAAGTCGGGTTCGAGATACACGAGCAAGGCCACGAGCGCCACGCCGGAGCCGGGGGCGAGCAGATCCTTGAAGGTGGAAAGGCTCCTCGCCCTCCGCTCGAACTCGGAGGCCAGGAAGATCACGATCGCGAGTTTCGCGAACTCGGAGGGCTGGAACGAGATTCCGCCGAGGCGGATCCATCGGTTGGTCTCGTTCACCGAAGGCGAGGCCAGCGCCGCGAGCAGCAGGAGCATGGCGAGGCCGAGGATGGAGAAGGCTGCGGTACGGGATCTCAGAATCCGATAGTCGAACCGCAGGCTCGCGAGCATCGCCGCCACCCCGAGGACCGCGAAGAAGAGTTGGCGCGCCATGATGGCCTCGCCGCTGACCCTCGCGCCATCGGAGAAGGGCTGCGACGCGCTCCACAGCATGAGCAGACCGGCGCCGAAGAGAATCACCGCGACGCCCAGCAGGACACGATCGGTGGCGAGTCGTTTGGCCATCAGGCGGCTCCCTGGAGAGAAAGGCGCTCGAACGCCCGACGGAACGCCTCGCCGCGTTCGGCGTAGTCCCTGAACATGTCGAAGGACGAACAGCCGGGCGAGAGCAGGACGGTGTCTCCTGGTTTCGCTTCCTCAAAAGCCCGCGTCACCGCCTCGTCCATGTTCGAGGCGTCGTGCACCGGCAAAACGCCGTCAAGCGCCTCGTGGATCAAACCACGGCTCTCGCCAATCGCGTAGACGGAACGAGCGTGTTTGCCGACCGCGTCCTTGAGCGCGGTGAAGGAACCCGCCTTGAGCCGCCCTCCGAGAATGACGAGGACCGGCGAATCGAAGGAACGAAGAGCCGCGTCCACCGATTCGAGGGTGGTCGCCTTGGAATCGTTGAAGAAGGCGACGCCATCCGCGACTCCGAGCTTCTCGAATGTATGAGGCACACCTTTAAAGCCCCGCACGGTTCCGCGGATGACGTCGCTCGCGACACCAAGGTGGTGCGCGGCGGTTGCGGCGGCCAGGAGATTGGCGCGGACCGCCACGCCTGGGATCTGCACATCGTCGACCCGGAACAGCGGCGTCGTTTCCCGGTTCCGAAACACCGCCCGGTTGTCCTCGAAAGCCGCCAAAGGCCCGGTGGCGCCCGGTGGCGGAGGAGTGCGAGGCCGGAACGGGATGACCCTGGCCTTCGTGCGCGCGGCGAGACCGAGAACAGCCGGATCCTCGCCATTCACGATCGCGGTGTCCGAAGGCGTCTGATTGGCGAAGATCCGCGCCTTCGCCTCGGCGTAGGACTCCATCGTCGGATGTCGGTCGAGATGGTCGGCGAAGAGGTTCAGGAAGATCGCGCAATCGGGCCGGAAGGCCTGGGTGGTTTCGAGCTGAAAACTTGAGGCCTCGGTCACGAAGATTGTCCGCTCGTCCGAACCATCGACATGCGCGGTGATGGGCGAACCGATGTTTCCGACCGCGCGGGCATCCAACCCCGCGTCGCGCAACATCGCGGCAAGTGCGGTGGTGGTGGTGCTCTTCCCTTTGGTTCCGGTGATGCAGACGATCCGCCCCGTGACCTCGAGCGCGCCGACCTCGAGTTCGGGGAGGATCAAGGCTCCCTTGGCTCGCGCCTGCGCGATTCCCTCCTGCGCGGGATCGACGCCCGGGGAGAGAACGATCACGTCAAACGCATGGAGGTCGGGATGAGCGCCGAGCGACATTTCAATGCCCGCGGCCTGGAGTTCGTTCGGCACGTTCCCCAGATCATGGGCAGGCCTTCGGTCGACCCCCACCACGCGCGCGCCGCGCCGGTGAAGGAAGAGGCACGCGGCCACACCTGAGCGGGCGAGGCCAATGACCGCGACGCGAAGGCCGTTCCAGTTCATCGCAGTTTCACCGTGGCCAGGCTCATGAGGGCGAAGATGAAGGCCACGATCCAGAAACGGGTGACGACCTGAGTTTCTTTCCAGCCGATCAACTCGAAGTGATGATGCAGCGGGGCCATGCGGAAGATCCGTTTGCCCGTGAACTTGAACGAAGCCACCTGGCCGATCACGGAGAGGGCTTCGATCACGAACAGACCGCCGATGGGGATCAGAAGCAACTCCTGCTTGATGAGGATCGCCACCGTGCCAAGCGCCCCACCGAGCGCCAGCGAACCCACGTCGCCCATGAAGACCTGGGCGGGATAGCAGTTCCACCACAAGAAACCCATGGCCGCCCCGGTGAGCGCTCCGCAGAAAACCGTGACCTCACCGGCGGAGGGTTGGTAGAGCAGGTCGAGATAGGTCGCGAAGATGCGGTGCCCGGTGACGTAGGCGAGGCCGGTGAGCGCGGCCGAGGAGATAAGCGTGGCGCCGATGGCGAGACCGTCGAGGCCATCGGTCAGATTCACCGCGTTGGTGTAGCCCACGAGAAGAATGGCCGCGAACGCGAGGTAGAGGAACCCCAGTTCAGGCTGAAGCCGCTTGAAAAAGGGGAAAACGACACGCGTCGAAAAACTGTCCGGGTCCGCAAGCGAGCCCAGATACAGACCGGCGCCGATGGTGAGCGCCACCGTGAATTGCCACCCGAGTTTTTGTTTCGCAGTGAGGCCGAGGCTCCGCTTCTTCACGATCTTGATGTAGTCGTCGGCGAAACCGATGCCGCCGAACGCGAGCATCGCGAAGATCAGGACCCAGATGTTCCGGTTGGAGAGATCGCCCCACAAAAGCGTGGGGATCAGCGTTCCCGCCACGATGAGGATGCCGCCCATGGTCGGTGTCCCGGCTTTGGCCTTGTGACTCTCCGGCCCATCGCTCCGGATCTGCTGGCCGAACTTGAGCCGGCGCAGTCTCTCGATCGTCCAGGGTCCGAAGATCAAGACGATGAGCAGGGCGGAGAGGGTCGCCATCGCGGTCCGGAACGTGATGTAGCGGACCACGTTGAAGGCGCCGATCTGATCGCGCAGTTCGAAGACCAGGTGGTACAGCATCAGGCTGAGCTCCCCGGATGGGCTGCGGTCAGGGCTTCGACAACGCGCTCCATGCGCACTCCGCGCGAGCCTTTGACGAGCACCGCGTCGTGAGGTCGCACGAGATCTTTGATCTCAGCTGCGAGGTCGGCGGAAGTCTCGAAGGATCTCTTCGCATCCTCGGGCAGCGCGGAAGCGCCCTCGAGGATCTCTTTCGCGAGCGCGCCCACACTGAGAAGCAGGTCGACGCGGGCGCCGATGGCCGCACCCGCCACGCGATGCAGTTGCGGGCCTTGGGGCCCGAGTTCGCGCATTTCGCCGAGACACGCGACCCGCCGGCGATCCCGGGCGAGGGCGAGGGTGTCGATCGCGGAAAGAAGGGCCCGGGGATTCGAGTTGTAGCTGTCGTCGATGAGCAGGATGTCGTCGCTGAGCCTTTGCACCGCCCCCCGGTTCGACGCGGGTTTGAGTTCCCTGGCCGCGGTCGCGATGGTTTCGAGAGAAAGACCGAGCGACGTCGCG